>NZ_AMFQ01000079.1:0-54620 GCF_000335555.1 Acinetobacter sp. WC-743
ATGATCCTAGCCAAAGTAATGGACACACTGTCCCTCTGAAGATAATGTAACGTTAACTTTGGAGATGTACACATGGCTAAACGCTTTAGTCCAGAATTTAAACAGCAAGCAATTGATTATGCACTTGCGAACTCACATGAATCATTAGCATCAATTGCGGTAAAGCTTGGTGTTGGTTACTCGACACTTGATAAATGGATTCGTACTGCTAATCCAGAAGGATCAAGCAAACGTCAGTTAACACCTGAGCAACAGCGAATATTAGATCTAGAAAAAGAAGTCAAACAACTCAAAGAGGCAAATGACATACTAAAAAAAGTGCATGTGTATTTCCTCACCGATCAAGGCAAGAGAAGTACACGGTAATCAAAGACTTTGCAATGGAAAAGGTTAAAGTCACTGTACTGTGCAAACAATTAGGTGTCAGTACTTCGGGGTTCTATGCATGGAGAAAACGTCAGGTACGTATAGCAAAGCAGTATGATGATTTACAAGCGGTGTATTGGCAGCACCACGCTCGTTTAGGTGCACCATCCCTCGTTCATGATATGCATGACCTAGGTTACAGCATGAGTGAGCGCACAATAGGTCGAATGCTTAAAAAACTAGGATTACACAGTAAAATTGCCCGTAAATATAGGCATACGACTGATTCAAATCATCGTTTGCCAACAGCACCAAATTTGTTAGATCAACAGTTCACTGTAACTGAGCCAAATAAGGTCTGGACGACTGATATTACGTATATTCGAACGAAGGAAGGCTGGTTATATTTATGCGTGATGCTAGATCTATTTAGCCGACGTATCGTCGGTTGGCAGACAAGTACACGAATAGATCGTCAATTGGTATGTGATGCGTTTAACTATGCACTTGCACGTCAGGGTTATCCAACAGGCTTGATGATTCATTCGGATCAAGGCAGTCAATATTGCAGTCGCGATTTCAGAGCTGTATTACTGACAAATAAGGCAATACAAAGTATGTCACGTAGGGGAAATTGTTGGGATAACGCAGTAACAGAAAGTTTTTTCCATACATTGAAAGGGCATGTGGTACATGACAGTGTATTTTCTACAAGAAAAGAGGCAAATTCGGTCTTGTTTGAATATATTGAAGTTTACTACAATCGAATCAGAAGGCATTCTGCAAATGGTTGGTTAAGCCCTGAAGCTTTTGAGCAGAAATATTTTAAGAATTTAGAGGGAAGTACTGTCCACGATAGTGTCTAGGATCAAAGAATTAAAAACACCTCAATATATTGATGAAGGGCTAAGTTGGCTAGAAAATAAAATAACAGGTATTGAAGAGTTGGTAAAAGGGGAAGTTAATGCAGACTGTTGATACTGTTGTTTTAGAAGATTTAATTTTTGATTATATATCTTCATCACCCCCTCAAAGTTTTGTTTTATATGCAGGTGCTGGTGCAGGCAAAACACATACGTTGCATCAAACACTCAAGAAGATAAAAGAAAATATTCTTTTGTCTTTGAGTCGAGAAAATAAAAAACTTGCAGTGATAACATATACAAATGCTGCCTGTGATGAAATTAAAGAACGGATAAACTTTGATAGTAATTTTTTTGTTAGTACGATACATAGTTTTGCTTGGAGTTTAATTTCGCCTTTTACAAAAGAAATTAAACAAATTATAAGAGAGAACTTACAAGATACTATTAGTGATGAGGAAGAAGCATTAAGTAAATCTAAAAATTTACAGAATAAGACTAGTTTAGGTAGGCAGGAGAGAATTGCAAAGTCTTTAAAAAGATTATCGACACTAGATTCAACTAAACGCTTTTCTTATAATCCGAATTCTTCAAATGTTGAGGAAAGTTCATTAGAGCACTCAGAAGTTATAGATATCTTTTCAAGATTATTAATAGAGAAGAAGTCTTTTAAAAGAATTTTAGTGAATAAATATCCAATTCTCTTTCTAGATGAAGCTCAAGATACCTATGAAAAAGTAATTGATGCTTTAGTCCAAACACAGGTTGAATTTCATAATCAATTTGTGATGGGCTTATTTGGCGACAATATGCAACGTATTTTTACTAATAATAAAAAAGATTTAGATACCTTTGCACCTGAAGACTGGAGGCGACCACAAAAGGTTGAAAATTGGCGATGTCCTAAAAGAGTGGTGACATTAATTAACAAAGTAAGGTTCGATGCAGATAAATTTCAACAAGAATCTAAAGTTAATCATGATGGGTTTGTCCGCTGCTTAATTGTTGATACAAATAAGCCAAATTTGAATAAATTGTTAGTTGAAGATGAAATATGCAAAACCATGAGAGAAATAACTAATGACGATAAATGGAATATAAGATCTGAGATAAAGACTTTAATTTTAGAACATCATATGGCTGCAACTCGTTCTGGATTTCATGTATTTTATAAGTCACTATATGATGATTCTGCATTGCGTAATAAATTAAGTACTGCTGATACCCAATCCTTAAGATTCTTAGTGGGTATATTTTGTGAGTTCATTAATTCTATAATGTCTAAAAATGATTTTGGTATCATAAAAGTTTTAAGAACTAGTTCAGATATTTTCCGAAACTTTTCCATTATAGAAAACCAATTGGATTATTTAAAAAGCATAAGAGATAAAAAAAATAAACTGTTTAATTTATTGATGGATGGTAATAATTCTATAAAAATTATTCTTACTTATATTTATGAACATAACCTCTTGAATATTCCACCATTATTATTGCAAGCATTAATTTTGGATATTCATGGTCTCGATGAGGATGAGATATCCTCAGAACTTCTTGCATATAGCCAGGCCTTGGATGCCCCAATAGATCAATTATTTAAATACGCATCCTATATTGATGGAAGTTCAGCTTTTGATACTCATCAAGGTGTTAAAGGCTTACAGTTTGAGAGAGTAATGGCGATTCTAGATGATGATGAAGCAGGTGGTTTTTTGTTTGATTATGAAAAGTTTTTAGGTATTAAAGACTTAAGTGTAACAGATATAAAGAATGAATCTTTAGGACTCGATAGTGCTCTGTCTCGTACTAGAAGATTATTCTATGTGATTTGTAGTCGTTCTGAAAAAAGTTTAGCTGTTGTTTGCTATACAAAAAATCCTAATTTATTAAAAGAAAAGCTAATTCAGAAAGAATGGTTTGAACAAGAAGAAATTATTTTACTTTAAGGTAAAAAACCGCCATTAATGGCGGTTTTTTTATGAATGACAACTTATGTGTCGCTCAATGACATTTTATGTGTCGCGTGACGACGACGGTCTACCTTACCAGCTCAACGCACCACCAGTTTGATAATCAGTTACACGCGTTTCAAAGAAGTTCTTCTCTTTACGCAAGTCCATCATCTCAGACATCCACTGGAACGGGTTATTTACACCAGCAAACTGCTCAGGAAGACCAAGCTGTGCTAAACGACGGTTACAGATGAATTTCAAATATTCTTCCATCATTGCTGCATTCATACCCAATACACCACGTGGCATCGTGTCACGCGCATATTCGATTTCAAGCATGGTGCCTTCAAGAATCATTTGAATGATTTCTTCTTGGAACTCAGCAGTCCATAAGTGTGGGTTTTCGATCTTGATTTGGTTAATCATGTCGATACCAAAGTTCAAGTGCATAGACTCATCACGCAAGATGTATTGGAATTGCTCAGCAACACCATTCATCTTGTTACGACGACCCATAGACAAGATTTGGCTGAAACCACAGTAAAAGAAGATTCCTTCAAGTACACAATAGAATGCGATCAAGTTACGCAGTAAGATCTGATCGTTTTCAGGTGTACCCGTATGGAAAGTAGGATCACTCAAAGACTGTGTATACTTTAAGCCCCAGGCTGCTTTACGAGCAACAGATGGAACTTCACGGTACATGTTAAAGACTTCGCCTTCATCCATACCCAAAGATTCGATACAGTA
The DNA here is from genome assembly GCF_000335555.1 of Acinetobacter sp. WC-743. Lineage (NCBI taxonomy): Bacteria > Pseudomonadati > Pseudomonadota > Gammaproteobacteria > Moraxellales > Moraxellaceae > Acinetobacter > Acinetobacter sp. WC-743. Next base: position 3,932 of record NZ_AMFQ01000079.1, read on the forward strand.
CTGGTAAGCATGGGTATGAATCGCTTCTTCAAATGCTTGACGCAAAATATATTGACGGCATTCAGGGTTGGTAATATGACGGTAGATCGCCAAAACCAAGTTGTTTGCAACCAAAGAATCTGCAGTTGAGAAGAAACCTAAAGAACGCATTACAATGGTACGCTCATCTTCAGTCAAACCATTTTCAGACTTCCACAATGCGATGTCATGATTCATGTTGACTTCTTGTGGCATCCAGTGGTTTGCACATCCGTCTAGGTATTTTTGCCAAGCCCACTCATATTTGAATGGAACAAGTTGGTTTAAGTCTGCGCGACAGTTGATCATGGCTTTATCATCAACTTGTACACGTTGTGCACCCATTTCAAGCTCTTCCAAGCCCGGTGCAACATCCAGCTTTTCTAAGGCGTGAGATGCTCTTGCCAATGAATCGGTTGGATTTGTTGATCTTGCTGTATAGGTTCCAGCGGATTGTGCAGCTGCCAAATTCTGCGATGATTGCTTTGCATCAGATACCACCTGCGAATCAGTCGTTTTTTTCGGTTCGACGGGCGCAGGCTGGTGAGCTTGTGCAGCTTGTTTCGGTTCATCATCTTCAAAATCGTCCCAACTTAGGATAGACATCGTTGTTCTCTCTTCGTTGTTAATATCTATGTTCGACATCTCACAAAAAAGATGTCACTACTATACGCTTATTCTGTGCAAGCAAAATTAAGTTTTGCCGATAGTTGTTTCGTTCTTGTTCGAAAGAACAGATACCCACACTACTTATTTTGATTACGCTTTTGCTGTTTGCGGATCGCAATAAATGCATAGACCGCAGGGATATAAAAAACCAAAAAGGCTAAGATCAGCACAATTATGCCTAACTCATAGTTATGACTTAAATGGAACATGGCTCAGCCTTTTGTGATTTTAGAATGATTCAATCCCCTTAAATTCCCTGTTAAAAGGGAGGAATTTTCATCCCACCTTTTATTTTGAGGAATCGCCCTCCTTTTAAAAAAAGAGGGTCGGGGAAGGATGACTTACTGACAAGCTTCACAATCAGGATTGTCAATTGAGCAAGCTTGTGGCACTGGTGCTGCTTGAGAGAAACCTTCTTCTTCAGCAGGTGCTTCAGGTTTAGCTTCTGGTGCAACCGCTGCCACTGGAGCAGCCACAGTTGTTGGTTTAACTGCGTTTAAAGCACCTGTGTTAATGGTTGATTTTTCAGCAGATGTTGCACCCAATGCACGGAGGTAATAGGTTGTTTTAAGACCACGTAACCAAGCCATCTTATACGTGATGTCAAGTTTTTTACCATTTGCACCCGAGATATAGAGGTTCAATGATTGTGCTTGATCAATCCATTTTTGACGACGTGATGCAGCATCAACGATCCAACGTGTATCCACTTCAAACGCTGTTGCAAAAATTGCTTTTAATTCATCAGGAATACGGGCAATTTTTTGTACAGAACCTTCGAAATGTTTAAGGTCATTGACCATCACTGAGTCCCAAAGACCACGATCTTTTAACGCACGTACTAAGTACGGGTTGATCACTGTAAATTCACCTGAAAGGTTTGATTTTACATACAGGTTTTGGAAAGTAGGTTCGATTGACTGAGAAACGCCACAAATGTTAGAAATCGTTGCTGTAGGGGCAATCGCCATCACATTTGAGTTACGCATACCGTCTTTTTGAACTTTGGCACGTAAAGTGTCCCAGTCTAAACGTTGAGTGCGGTCAACTTCGAACATGCGCTCTGGACGAGATTTTGCAACGATCTCTAAAGAGTCGATTGGTAAGATACCTTGATCCCACAATGAACCTTTGAATGTTGAATAAACACCACGTTCAATCGCAAGGTCGCTAGAAGTTTGGATTGCGTAGTAGCTGATCACTTCCATAGACTCATCAGCAAAGTCGACTGCTTCATCTGAACCATAACCCATACCCAATTCATATAAAGCATCTTGGAAGCCCATGATACCCATACCCACTGGACGGTGTTTTAAGTTTGAATTACGTGCTTGTTCAACTGCGTAGTAGTTGATGTCAATCACGTTATCGAGCATACGAACTGCTGTTTTTACAGTACGCGCCAATTTTTCACGGTCAAGTTTACCGCCTTGAACGTGTTGAACAAGGTTGATTGAACCTAAGTTACATACTGCGATTTCATCTTTATTGGTATTTAAAGTGATTTCTGTACATAAGTTAGATGAGTGAACTACGCCAACATGTTGTTGTGGTGAACGTAAGTTACATACGTCTTTGAATGTGATCCACGGGTGACCTGTTTCAAACAACATTGATAACATTTTGCGCCATAAGTCTTTTGCACGGATTTTCTTATGAAGCATGTTGCTTTCTTTAGCGATGCCTTCATAGTAAGCATAGCGTTCAGCAAATGCAGCGCCAGTTAAGTCATGTAGATCAGGCGTTTCAGATGGCGTGAACAATGTCCACTCAGCATCTTCAATCACACGTTGCATAAACAAATCTGGAACCCAGTTCGCTGTGTTCATGTCGTGCGTACGACGACGGTCATCACCTGTGTTTTTACGTAGCTCTAGGAATTCTTCAATATCCAAGTGCCAAGTTTCAAGGTATGCGCAGACTGCACCTTTACGTTTACCACCTTGGTTAACGGCAACAGCGGTATCGTTAGCAACTTTAAGGAAAGGAACCACACCTTGAGATTTACCGTTTGTGCCTTTGATGTATGAGTTCAAAGCACGAACAGGTGTCCAGTCATTTCCTAAACCACCCGCCCATTTAGACAGGAGGGCATTGTCACGCATTGCACCATAGATGTCGTAAAGATCATCTTGAATGGTGGTTAAGTAACAGCTTGATAATTGTGGACGTAAAGTACCTGAGTTAAACAGTGTCGGTGTAGACGCCATATAATCGAAGCTAGACAATAAGTCATAGAATTCGATTGCACGGTCTTCACGCTGTTCTTCATTTAATGCAAGCCCCATAGAGACACGCATAAAGAACAATTGTGGAAGTTCAAAACGTACATCATTTGAATGAATGAAGTAGCGGTCAAACAAAGTTTGTAGACCTAAATAGGTAAATTGGTTTGAACGTTCTGGTTTGATCGCTGCTGCCAATTTAGCAAGGTCGAAGTTTAAAAGTTCTGGTGAAAGAAGTTCTAACTCGATCCCTTTTTTCAGGTAAGTTTCAAGCGCATCACCTTCTTCGGTATCTGTCGCTAAACCTAAGAATTTTAAACCTGTTGCAACTAAATCATCACGAAGTAAACGTGCAGTTACATAGGTGTAGTTTGGTTCTTGTTCGATACGGGTACGGGTCGCCATCATCATCGTCGTTGAGATGTCTGACTGTTTTACGCCGTTATATAAGTTTTTTACTGTTTCATCGACAATGGCTTGAACATCAATACCTTCTAAGCCTTCACTCGCTTTTTCAATCGTGGCTTGAAGTTTGCCCAAATCTAGAGGCTGAAGCTGACCATTCGCATCTGTGATTTGTAAAGTTGGGTGATGATGAGCACCTGTTTGTTTACGTGCTTCAGAACGTTGTTCACGATAGATCACATAAGCACGTGCAACTTTTTGTTCGCCTGTACGCATAAGTGCCAATTCAACTTGGTCTTGAATTTCTTCAATGTGAATTGTTCCGCCAGACGGTAAACGACGATTAAAAGTGTTCATAACCATTTCTGTTAATTGTGTAATACGGTCATGAATTCGGCTTGAGTCTGCGCTTTGCTGGCCTTCAACAGCCAAAAAAGCTTTACCAATTGCTACAGCGATTTTATCTGCATCAAAAGCGGCAACATCACCAGTGCGTTTAATCACTTGTAGTTGACCAGGGGTTGTAATGGCGTTCATTGTCAGCGTAGCTCCATTGTCATCATCATTGTTATGTTTATGGACCATTTGAACCGGACGAGTTGCAATTTTGTTCGTCACGATGTTTGAGGACTAAACACAATACTTAGTGGTTTAATTTAATTTAGAACACAAGATACGGTAATTTTAAGGTCAGATCAATATTGACATTTTAAGAATGTTTTATCTCTAATCAGTAAATTTTTATTTGTGTCTTTTTCCCTTAAAGAACCATTTTTGTTATATGCCTTATTTGGCAAGGACATAGCATAACAAACACTGCCAAGAGTGCTTATAGATAACTATGTGGATAACTTAAAAAACGACGAACTGTTTAAACAGAATATGAACAATGAAATATTTTGTATAAAAAATAGTCTGCGTATTGATTGTGTTAGGAATATTGCTAAATACTGACAAGTGTTCTTAGAAAACTGTCTACAATTCAATAGTTAATAAAAATATAACAAATTGATACGCTCATGTATCAGTTTGGTGAATGAGGTCTTGTTTACATTGTAAACGTGTGTATATTGCAGAACATAGTGTCTTGAATCTGCGAGATTTGTAGCAGGGACCAAACCAAATATAGGGGCAAATAGATGAGCCAAGAAGAAAAGTTACCAAAGATTTTGATTGTTGAAGATGACGAGCGTCTTGCTCGCTTAACTCAAGAATATTTAATTCGTAATGGTCTTGAGGTTGGGGTAGAACCAGATGGCAATCGTGCAATTCGCCGAATTATTGCTGAGCAACCAGATCTTGTGGTCTTAGATGTCATGTTGCCAGGTGCAGACGGTTTAACCGTTTGTCGTGAAGTTCGTCCACATTATCATCAGCCGATTTTGATGTTGACTGCACGTACTGAAGATATGGATCAAGTACTTGGTTTGGAAATGGGTGCAGATGACTATGTTGCTAAACCTGTTCAACCGCGTGTACTGCTCGCACGTATCCGTGCATTGTTACGTCGTACAGACAAAGCGCCTGAAGATGAAGTGGCTCAACGTATTGAGTTTGATGATCTGGTGATTGACAATGGCGGTCGTTCAGTGACCTTAAATGGTGAATTGGTTGACTTCACCAGCGCTGAATATGATTTGCTTTGGTTGTTGGCGTCCAATGCAGGGCGTATTCTCTCCCGTGAAGACATCTTCGAGCGTTTACGTGGTATCGAGTACGATGGTCAAGACCGTTCAATCGACGTTCGTATTTCTCGTATTCGTCCAAAAATCGGTGATGATCCAGAGAATCCAAAACGTATTAAAACTGTACGTAGTAAAGGTTATCTATTTGTTAAAGAGACTGGTCTATAAACGATGGGTCAATCATCTAAAATGCTTGCCTATGCAACGGCAAGCATAACGAAGGTGAGTTTGCGTGTCTAAACACAGTATATTCCTGCGTATTTATGCTGGACTGGTTATTCTTGTGGTGTTGGTGGCATTGTTTGGATACTTGCTTGTTCAAATAATTAACTACCAACGTGCGCAGGAATATCGCGAATCTTTAACAGATGGTATTTCATTTGTGATAAGCGAGGGTGTAGCACGTCAACAAACCGAGCAACAACGTCTTGATTGGATTTCGGACGCTTCTGATTTATTGGAATTGCCTATTTATTATCTGGATGCACAAAAAGTTGATTTATCACGTACGGAAGAAAAACGTATTGAAAGTCAAAAAGCAGTTGTGCGTTATGATGCTGAACAGGGGATTGCTTATTTGGTGTTGGGCATCCGCAATGATCCTAAACACTATCTTTATATCAAAGTAGATCAAATTGGCGAACGCCAAATGAAGGCATTGCCTGTCTTTATTTTGGATTATCTGGTTTATTATCCGGGTCAAGAACAAGAATATCTTAAAAAAATTCAACAGCACTTTTCTTACCATGTTGGTGTAGAAAAAATATCTCAGCTCAATCTTGATTCTGAGCAAATTGGTCGTTTAAGGTCAGATCAAAGTGTTATTTTGTGGCGGGATAGCGCAACAGTCCGTGGCACAACTATTTCCATCGTTTCTCCGTTGCCAAACTCACCAACCGATGTACTCGTACTCGGACCTGTTCCAATGTTTAATTGGATGCCAGTCAAACTTGCTGCGGGAATTACCTTGTTGAGTATGTTCTTGCTTTGCTTGGGTGTATACGGTTTGATCGTGCCAATGCAACGTAAGCTGAAACAGGTCAATCAAGCTTTGGATGTGATGAAAACAGGTGATATGTCACAACGTGTACCGGTTGAGGGTTATGATGAGATGGCGAGTCTTGCCAGTAGTTATAACAGCATGTCCGATCATATTCAGCGTTTGATTGAAGCTCAACGAGAATTGATGCGTGCAGTGTCGCATGAGTTGCGGACGCCTGTGGCACGTATCCGTTTTGGTATGGAAATGTTGGCTGATGAAGAAGATCATGACTATCGTTTGCAACAGGTTGAAATGATCGACAAAGATATCGAGGCATTGAATACTTTGATTGATGAGATTATGACCTATGCCAAGTTGGAGCAGGGTACGCCTTCTTTAGACTTTGAAAAAATTGCATTGATTGATGTTTTACAACAGGTTGCGACAGAAACTGAGGCTTTAAAAACTCAGAAAATAATTCATCTCAATCCACTTTCGTCTGAAGTGGTGGTTGATGCGGAACGTCGTTATTTACATCGTGTGGTGCAAAACCTTGTTGGTAATGCGGTACGTTATTGTGATCATCAAGTGAGCCTAAGTGGTGGTGTCAATCATCAAACCAAGATGGCATATGTGTGTGTCGAAGATGATGGTCCAGGAATTCCCGAAGAAGACCGTAAACGTGTATTTGAAGCATTTGCCCGTTTGGACGACAGCCGTACCCGCGCTTCTGGTGGTTATGGTCTGGGATTGTCGATTGTGAGTCGTATTGCTTATTGGTTTGGTGGCACGATTGAGGTTGATCAAAGCCCAGAACTTGGTGGGGCAAGATTCACCATGTCTTGGCCTGTTGAGCGGTTTAAGAAAAAGAAAGTGTAAGCAAGTAAAGTGAAAGCTTAGTGTTGTGGTTAAAAAGCTAAGCATAAAAAAACACCGAAATATTTCGGTGTTTTTTATTTAAGCACTCAACAGGCTTATTTTTAAGCTTTGGAACTTATTCTTGAAGCGTCGCATCAGGTGCAATAATTGGTTTACTTTCTCTTAATGCTTGTAAAGCGTCTGCATTAAAGTCAATCAATAAGCTATTTTGTTCTGCATCAATTTTATAGCCACTGATAATTTTTTGATCACCTTGAATGGTGTCAATTCGATATTCATCTGCAATGTTTAAGATACCTTCCAGATTTGTTGTGGTTGCAGCAAGATCTTGACGGAAAATTTCGTAAACATCACGAAGATCAAAAATCGCATTTTGTGCATCAGGATGCTTTTTGACATAGTTTTCAATATGACGAATTAGTAATTGTGCAAATAAAAAATAGTTTGGTTTGCTACTAAATTCCATGTTTTAGCCCCTAAATTATTGATTTAAAGTGAATGATATTTAGCATACACAGGAAAAATTGTTAAATGTGTATAGGCTGTGTAGATAATTCGTCTATGTTTGCGACAAGTCACTAGGATTGATTCAATGTAAATCGAAAGATCAATTGTTTTTTGTGGGGGAGCAAGCATTGGCAGATCTATAGCGCTTTGTCATTGAGTCAATGTTTAAAGCAGTACAACAAGATGATGTAAAGCATCAATGAAATGTATAGCGTTAATGAAATGGGAAACGCAAAATAAAATAAGCGGTGGAGGGGGAGGGTGTATAGTAAATACAGATCTTGATATACGAGAGTTTATACATAGGATAAAACATGATTAAAGGCTGTAACTTCATATTTGTTTAAAAAATGAGGTTGGATCAGTTCTGATAAAATGAAATATTGATATTGTAAGGTAGGTCAAAAGTAGGCGTATTGGATTTTAGAGAAGCTAAATAAAAAATCTATTTTAAGTTAAGGGTGCTTTTTTTGATAATGGATTTATCAAGATGAGAATGTTGATTTAATTAAATGACATTATTTATCATATTGAGATAATTTTTATGAAAAATACGGGCTGCTTGAATATGACTTTTTTACATAGAATGTAACAAAATATTTTGTGTCTAATTTCGCTAAAAGAAAGCAGATTTGTTGTTGAATAAACACAAATAGTTGCACAAAAGTGATGTCTGAAAAATTTTAATGAGAATTAAGCTACTGATTTGTCATTTTTAATTCATCTCTTTAAAATATACTTCGGAAAAATTAATAAAAAATAGGAATGGAATTTGATAAAGCGATAATTGAACGTGGTATTGCGTCGAATCATGAAAAATTATGTGTTTTGTCTAAAAAATCATCCGAAAGACTTAGAGCTATTAACTAGCAACAGATGACATCAATCGGGTACAATTGACCAGATTTATTTTGTGTTTGGTGTATTTGCAAGGCCAATACATACATTCTTTGTTAAATAATAGGCCTGCCAGGAGTTATCCCCGCATGAGTGCCATTACTCCATACGATTGGGCAATCATTGCCTTCGTGATCGGCGTGACATTTTTATGTGTCTTTATGCTCACCGTTCCTTTGCTCCTTGGGGGTAAATCATGGGGACGTGCGAAGCAAGAGCAATTTGAATCAGGTGTGGTTAGTGCTGGTGGAGCACGTATCCGCTTGTCTGCAAAGTTCTACCTCGTCGCAATCTTCTTTGTTGTATTTGATTTGGAAGCCCTCTATTTATACGCGTGGGCGACATCTGTACGTGAAGTAGGTTGGTTCGGGTTTTCAGCTGCGGCTGTATTTATTTTAGTTTTACTCGTTGGTTTAATTTATGAATTATCAACAGGTGCCTTAAACTGGTCGCCTTCGGATAAACGTAAAATAGCAGGGATTAAACCTAAAATTGGTTCACCGAATATGGACCTTGCAGAAATTACTCGCTTCAATTCAATTGAAGAGTTGGTGACAGATCCTACAGGAACGATTCCAGCTCAATCTTCTGGTCGTGTGAAAGATAAGACATCGACCATGTCTCTGAACAAGGAGTAACTCGGGAATGAAATATACCTTAACCCGTGCGAATCCAGAAGCTGAACAATATCCGCTTCAAGATCGTCAGATTGTGACAGATCCACTTGAAGAAGAAGTGAATAAAAATGTATTCATGACTCGTTTAGAGGACGTGTTGCATACAGCTGTGAACTGGGGCCGTAAAAACTCATTATGGCCTTTTAACTTTGGTACTTCGTGCTGTTATGTAGAATATGCAACAACCTTAACAGGTGTGCATGATTTATCACGTTTTGGTGCTGAGGTTATTCGTGCTTCACCGCGTCAGGCTGACTTAATGATTGTAGCAGGAACTTGCTTTGTCAAAATGGCACCTGTTATTCAACGTTTGTACGAACAAATGCTTGAGCCTAAATGGGTGATTTCAATGGGCGCTTGTGCAAACTCTGGTGGTATGTACGACATTTATTCTGTTGTGCAAGGCGTAGATAAAATTATTCCTGTTGACGTGTACGTTCCAGGTTGTCCGCCACGTCCAGAAGCATTAATCCAAGCATTAATGTTATTGCAAGACCAAATTCAATTAGAACGTCGTCCGCTGTCTGCGGTAATTGGTGATGATCTTCAGCCAGTATATAAGCCAAAGATGATGCCAGAACGCGACCGTAAGAACGCTGAACGTATTGCAGTGAAAAACTTACGCTCTATGGATGAGATTGAGTAATTTTTTCTGATGAATGTTTGACATACCTGAAGGGTATGATCATCAGAAAATTTCACAGAATTTGTATTAAATAGGAAGCCAAGCCAATGGCTGAAACTGAAATTGCTATGCCAGAATCAACTCCAGTTGATTCCCGCCCAGCATTTGCGATTGTAGAAGATCTCAAAGCCAAATTTGGTGAGAACTTTTACGTGCAACCGACGTTTGAAGATTTTCCAACGGTCTGGGTTGAGCGCGCACGTGTACAAGAAGTTTTAATGTACCTGCGTACAGTGCCACGTCCTTATGTGATGCTGTTTGACTTATCTGCGGTAGATGAGCGTTTGCGTACTCACCGTGATGGTTTACCTGCATCAGACTTCACTGTGTTCTATCACTTGCTTTCATTGGAACGCAATAGTGATATTCGTATTAAAGTGGCGTTGAATGAGAATGATATTAACATTCCAACAGCAACCAACATTTGGCCGAATGCTAACTGGTACGAGCGTGAAGCATACGATATGTTTGGGATCAATTTCGAAGGGCATCCGATGCTCCGTCGTATTTTGTTGCCAACGTATTGGGAAGGTCATCCGTTACGTAAAGAATATTCTGCACGTGCGACGGAATATACGCCGTATATGCAAGACAAAGCCAAACAAGATTTCGAGCAAGAACATCTTCGTTTTGTTCCAGAAGATTGGGGTCTAAAACGCGGTAACGCAGATGAAGACTTCATGTTCTTGAACTTGGGTCCAAACCATCCATCTGCTCATGGTGCATTCCGTGTTATTTTGCAGTTAGACGGTGAAGAAGTAAAAGACTGTGTGCCTGATATCGGTTATCACCACCGTGGTGTGGAAAAGATGGCTGAACGTCAAACTTGGCATTCATTCATTCCTTATACTGACCGTGTAGATTACCTGGGTGGTTGTGCGCAAAACATGCCTTATGTGATGGGTGTGGAGCAAATGGCAGGGATCACTGTTCCTGACCGTGCGCAATGTATCCGTGTCATGATGTCTGAATTATTCCGTATCAATAACCACTTGTTGTATATCGGTACTGCGATTCAGGATGCGGGTGGTATGACACCTGTATTCTATATGTTCGCGGACCGTCAAAAAATCTATGACGCAATTGAAGCGATCACAGGTTTCCGTATGCATCCAGCTTGGTTCCGTATTGGTGGTACAGCACATGATCTTCCAAACAACTGGCAAAAATTGATTCGCGAAATTCTCGAATGGATGCCAAAACGTTTGAAGGAATATCATACTGCGGCACTTAAAAACTCTGTCTTTGTTGGTCGTACCCGTAATGTTGCGCAATACGATGCAAAATCGGCATTGGCATGGGGCGTAACAGGTACTGGTTTACGTGCAACAGGTATTGACTTTGATGTGCGTAAATATCGTCCTTATAGCGGCTATGAAAATTACGATTTTGAAGTGCCATTAGAATACGAAGGCGATGCTTATGCACGTGTGATGGTTCACTATCGTGAAATTGAAGAGTCATTGAAAATCATCAAACAGTGTTTGGATAATATGCCTTCGGGTCCTTATAAAGCGGATCATCCATTGGCAGTTCCACCACCAAAAGATAAGACTTTACAAGATATTGAAACTTTGATTACGCACTTCTTGAGCGTGTCATGGGGTCCTGTAATGCCAGCAGGTGAAGCGTCTGTAATGGCAGAAGTGGTAAAAGGTGCGTCTAACTATTACTTGACTTCTGATAAGTCAACGATGAGCTATCGTACCCGTATTCGTACACCAACTTTCACCCACTTGCAGCAAATTCCTTCCGTGATTAACGGCAGTCTTGTATCTGACTTGATCATTTATTTAGCGACAATTGACGTCGTTATGGCTGATGTGGATCGCTAAGGGGTAAACGCATTATGATGATTTTGACTGATAAAAAGCCACGTGTGAATGTTGAAGGGATTCTGACCAGCGAAGAAATCCATGAAATTGAACATCACATGGGGCATTACCCATACCCACGCGCAGCGTCTTTGGATGCCTTAAAGTGTGTACAACGCCGTAACGGTTGGGTAGATGATGCGCAGTTACATGCAATTGCTCAATTATTGACAATTACAACTGCGGATTTGGAAGGTGTTGCAACATTCTATAACCGTATTTACCGTCAACCTGTGGGTCGCCACGTAATTTTATTATGTGATTCGATTGCATGTTTCTTGATGGGTGCGGAAACTTTAGCAGAAGCTTTCCAACGCGAACTGGGTATCCAATTTGGTCAAACGACAGCTGATGGTCGTTTTACTTTATTGCCGATCTGTTGTTTAGGGAACTGTGACAAAGGTCCAACCTTAATGATTGATGAAGATACTCACGGTTTGGTTGAAGTGACTTCTGTGAAACAGTTATTGGAGAAGTATGTATGAATACCGAACCAAGACCAATATATGGCGACGGAAACCCTGAAACTCACCCATTAACATGGCGTTTGAGTAAACAGGAATTTGTTCGTAGTGCTGATGACTATGAAGCTTTAGAAGGCTATGCAGGCTTTAAAAAAGCGCTGTCTATGCCACCTAAAGATGTTCTTGAAGTCATCAAAGCAGCGACTGTAAAAGGTCGTGGTGGTGCAGGTTTCCCAGCAGGGATTAAATGGTCATTGATGGCACCGAATGATGGTGGTCCTCGTTACCTGATCTGTAATGCCGATGAAATGGAACCGGGTACATTCAAAGACCGTTTGTTGATGGAAAAACTTCCACATCAATTGATCGAAGGAATGTTGATTGCAGGTTATACCCTTGAAGCTACTCAAGGCTATATCTTCATTCGTGGTGAGTACATTGAAGCTGCTCAATACTTAAATGAAGCTTTAGAGCAAGTTCGTGCTAAAGGTTATTTGGGTGACAACATCTTAGGTACAGGTTGGAACTTTGATCTCCATGTACATACAGGTGCGGGTCGTTATATCTGCGGTGAAGAAACTGCATTGATTAACTCACTCGAAGGTCGCCGTGCCAATCCACGTACTAAACCTCCATTCCCGCAAGTTGCAGGCGCATGGGGTCGTCCTACGATTGTGAATAACGTTGAAACCTATAACAACTTGCCTGCAATTATGTTGCGTGGTCCTGAGTGGTATATCGGTTTGTCTGCGGGTAAATCTAAAGATCCAGGCACTAAAATCTATGGTGCATCAGGAAAAGTTACTTTCCCTGGGTTATGGGAATTACCATTCGGTACAACTGCACGTGAAGTGATTGAAGACTATGCTGGCGGTATGCGTGATGGTCTTAAGCTTAAAGCATGGTTGCCGGGTGGCGCATCAACGGATTTCTTGGCTGCTGAGCACATTGATCTTCCAATGGATTCAGAAAGCATTATGAAAGCAGGTTCTCGTCTAGGGACATGTTTGTTAATGGTGGTTGATGAAACCCAATGTATGGTTTCTGCGACCCGTAACTTAGAAGAATTCTTTGCACGTGAATCATGTGGTTTCTGTACACCATGCCGTGATGGTTTACCTTGGGCAGTGAAAGCACTTGTCGCTATTGAGAAGGGCGAAGGGAAGATGGAAGACATTCAACATCTTCAAGAACTGACTCGTAAGTTATGGATTGGTAAAACATTCTGTGCTCACGCACCAGGTGCGATGGAACCATTGATGGGTGCACTCAAATATTTCCGTAGCGAGTTTGAAGCTAAAGTGACAGATCGTCCTGTAGCCCAAGCCAGCCACGTAGAACAAGTTTAAGGAATTCGACTATGGCTACAATTCATGTCGATGGAAAATCGTACGAAGTCAATGGCTCGGAAAACCTGCTACAAGCATGTTTGAGCCTTGGCATCGACATCCCATATTTTTGTTGGCATCCAGCTTTAGGTTCTGTCGGTTCTTGCCGTCAATGTGCTGTTACTCAATATGCGAATCCAGAAGATACTCGTGGTCGCTTAGTAATGTCATGTATGACCCCTGCATCTGACAATACCTATATTTCGATTGAAGACAAAGAAGCAAAAGATTTCCGTGAGTCTATCGTGGAATTCTTAATGACCAACCATCCACACGACTGTCCAGTCTGTGAAGAAGGTGGTCATTGTCATCTTCAAGATATGACTGTGATGACACAACACGACCGTCGTCGCTATCGCTTTACTAAACGTACACACCATAACCAAGAGTTAGGTTCTTTCATTGCACATGAAATGAACCGTTGTATCGCATGTTATCGTTGTGTTCGTTACTATAACGATTATGCAGGTGGTACAGATTTTGGTGTTTATGCCAATGCATCACGTGTTTACTTTGGTCGTCCAGAATCAGGAACTTTAGAGTCTGAATTCTCTGGTAACTTGACTGAAGTTTGTCCAACAGGTGTGTTTACCGATAAAACACATTCGGCACGCTATAACCGTAAATGGGACATGCAGTATGCGCCAAGCGTATGCCAAGGCTGTTCTTCAGGTTGTAACATTTCACCGGGTGAACGTTATGGTGAATTACGTCGTGTAGAAAACCGTTTCAACGGTGAAGTTAACCAATACTTCTTGTGCGATAAAGGTCGTTTCGGTACAGGTTATGTGAACCGTGAAGATCGTCCACGTCAGCCACAGTTCCGTAATGGTGCAGATGTTGAAATCGTTTCTGTAGATACAGCACTTGATACAGTGATCGCAAATGTTCAGGGCAAAAAAGTCTTGGGTATTGGTTCGCCACGTGCATCATTAGAATCAAACTACGCATTGCGTGAGTTGGTGGGTCAGCAAAACTACTCAACAGGGATGTCTCAAAAAGAGCAAAACTTGGTTGAGTTGGCTGCATCGATTATGCAGGCTGAGGGTGTTTATAACCCAGGTATGCGTGAGATTGAAAGCTATGACGCTGTATTGATCCTCGGTGAAGATCTTACTCAAACAGCACCGCGTATGGCATTGTCAGTTCGCCAAGCTGCGAAAAACAAAGCCAAACAAATGGCTGCAGACCGCCGTACTCAAGATTGGTTAGCCGAACCAGTAAAACGTATTGGTCAGGATGAAAATTCTCCGATTTATATCTTGGCTGCGACACAAACACGTTTAGCTGATGTGGCTGTGGGTGAAGTTGTTGCTTCTCCAAACGACATTGCACGTTTAGGTTTTGCTGTTGCTGCTGCTGTAAAAGGTGAGGCAATTCTTGGTTTAGATGACGATGCGAAAGCATTTGCTCAAACTGTTGCGGATACATTAAAAGCTGCGAAAAAGCCATTAATCATCTCTGGAACAAGCTTACAAGATGCTGCCATCATGGAAGCTGCTGCACAGGTTGCGCAGAATCTAGGTGAAAATGCAGGTTTAACATTGACGGTTCCTGAAGTGAACTCAATGGGCTTGGCACTGTTCGGTGGTTTAAGCTTAGAGCAAGCATTTGCACAAGATTATGATTCAATCATTATTGTTGAAAATGATCTATTCCGTCGCTTACCAGCAACTCAAGTAGAAGCTGCATTAGCCAAAGCGCAAAGTGTGATTGTGCTTGATCACTCTGAAACTGAAACTGTAAACGCTGCGGATGTGGTTCTTTCTGCTGCAAGTTTTGCTGAAGGTGATGGTACTGTTGTCAGCCAAGAGGGGCGTGCACAACGTTTCTACCAAGTCTATGATCCAAGTTACTACAAACCAGAATATGCCATTAAAGAATCATGGCGCTGGTTACATGCCATTGAAACGGGTGTGAAAGGTAAGGCGATTTCTTGGACTCTGCTGGATGACGTGATTGAATCAGTCGTGAAAAATGTTCCAGCGTTAGAAGCGATCCAAGATGTTGCACCTGATGCAGGCTACCGAGTTCATGGCTTGAAAATTGCCCGTGAACCACGTCGTTACTCAGGTCGTACTGCAATCCGTGCACCGTTGAACGTACATGAGCCGAAACAACCTGTCGATGTCGATACCGCATTAACATTCTCAATGGAAGGTTATGTTGGACCACAAAATGCATCGTCATTGGTACCATTTGCATGGGCACCGGGTTGGAACTCTCCACAAGCTTGGAATAAATACCAAGACGAAGTAGGGGGGCACCTGAAAGGTGGTGATTCTGGTGTTCGTTTATTTGATCGTTTAGTGAAACGTCCTGCTCGTAGCTATGTTGCGCCAAGTGCAGTTGTAAACAATCCAGACAGTTTCCGTCTTGTTCCAATGCATCATATTTTTGCTTCTGGTGAATTTACAGTAAAAACACCTGCGATGGAGTCACGTATTCCAGAAGCTGCTTTTGCTGTAGGTGAACAGGATGCAGCACGTTTGAATGTTCAAGATGGTCAACAACTGACCGTCCAAGCTGGTGAAACGACAATCAGTCTTCCTGTGCACGTGATTGAGTATTTACCAACAGGTTATATCGGTTATCCAGTTGGACAAGCACCAACCGTTTCACTTGCTGAACCTGTATCTGTAACGGTAGGAGTGTAATCATGAATGAATCTTTACGCGCCCTACCGACTTGGGCACAAGATTGGCCGATTGCTTATTCGGTCATCCAAGCAATTGTGATTTTGTTGGTTGTGGTTTTGCTTGCGGCATTGATGTCTTTTATTGAGCGTCGTTTGCTTGGCTTGTGGCAAGACCGTTATGGTCCGAACCGCGTAGGTCCGGGTGGGATGTTCCAGATCGTTGCTGACATGCTTAAAATCATGTTCAAAGAAGACTGGACACCGAAGTTCGTTGATAAACTGACGTTCCGTTTAGCACCAGCAGTTGCGATGGCAACTGCGGTACTGTCATTTATGGTCATTCCTGTTTCACCTTATTTAGGTGTTGCAGATATGAGCATTGGCTTATTGTTCTTTATGGCAATGGCAGGTATTGCTGTTTATGCTGTGTTATTTGGTGGTTGGGCTTCAAACAACAAATATGCATTGCTTGGTGGTCTACGTTCAGCAGCACAAACCATTTCTTATGAAGTCTTCTTAGGGATTTCATTGATGGGTGTGGTTGCGATTGCTGGTTCATTCAATTTGCGTGAAATCGTAGAAGCACAACGTGATGTATGGTTTGTGGTTCCACAATTCATTGGTTTCATGATCTTTGTGGTTGCTGGTGTTGCAGTAACACATCGTCACCCATTTGACCAACCAGAAGCTGAGCAAGAGTTGGCAGAGGGTTACCACGTTGAGTATGGTGGTATGAAATGGGGGATGTTCTTCGTTGCTGAATACGTCAACATCATCCTGATTTCAGCACTGATCGTGACTTTATTCTTCGGCGGTTGGTTAGCACCATTTAATTTAAATATTCCATTCATTCCAGATGCGTTCTGGTTCATTGCGAAAACAGCATTCTTTGTAATGATGTTTGTCTTGGCTCGTGGTTCTTTAATGCGTCCACGTTATGACCAAGTGATGAATTTTGGTTGGAAAGTGTGTTTACCACTTGCATTGGTCAACCTTTTGGTGACTGGTGCTGTGATTCTGATGAATCAAGCCTAGGACAGCAGGGAGTACAAAATGTATAAAATTCTAGCTGGCGTAGGATCAATTGTTCGTTCGTTGTGGATGGTGTTTAGCCATGTCACACGCAAACGCGATACGATTTTATATCCAGAAGTTCCAGCCGAGCAAATCGTACCTCCACGTTACCGTGGTCGTATCGTACTAACACGTGACCCAGACGGTGAAGAACGTTGTGTTGCGTGTAACTTATGTGCGGTTGCATGTCCTGTTGGCTGTATTTCATTACAGAAAGCTGAAAAAGAAGATGGACGTTGGTATCCAGAATTTTTCCGTATTAACTTCTCACGCTGCATTTTCTGCGGTATGTGTGAAGAAGCATGTCCAACAACTGCAATTCAGTTAACACCAGACTTTGAGCTTGGTGAATATGTACGTCAAGATCTTGTGTATGAGAAAGAAAACTTACTCATTTCAGGTCCAGGAAAATATCCTGACTACAATTTCTACCGTGTGACTGGTATGACGATTGATGGTAAAGAAAAAGGTCAAGCGCAGCGTGAAAGCGCGCCTGTAGATGTACGGAGCTTATTACCATGATGTGGCCATTTTATTTAATGGCTCTTGTGGCCATTGTTTCTACAGTTCGCGTTGTGACTAACGCGAATCCTGTACATGCTTTATTAAGTTTGATCGTTTCATTACTTGCAGTTGCAGGTATGTTCTTGACGATTGGTGCACCATTTGCAGCTGCACTTGAAGTGATTGTTTATGCCGGTGCGATCATGGTGTTGTTCGTATTCGTTGTGATGATGCTCAACCTTGGTCAACATACAGTTGACCAAGAATGTAAATGGTTGACTTCAGATGCTTGGGCTTATCCAGCACTCATGAGCTTTTTAATGGGCTTATGTTTAGTTTGGGTATTGGGTTCAGATCATGTACAGCAAGGTGCTGTACTTGGAACTCAAGTCATTGGTCCTAAAGTTGTTGGTCAAGCACTCTTTACCCACTATTTATTATTGGTTGAAGTTGCCGCGATGTTATTGCTTGCAGCCTTGGTTGCAGCATTCCACTTAGGCAAACGTGAACCAAGTGCAGAAGAGGATAAACAGTAATGGGCAACATTCCTTTAGAACATGGTTTGATCGTTGCATCTATTCTTTTTGCACTGGGTTTTTACGGTGTAATGGTGCGACGCAATTTATTATTTATGTTGATGAGCCTTGAGATCATGATGAATGCAGCCGCATTGGCATTCGTTGTGGCAGGAAGTGCATGGGCACAACCTGATGGTCAAATTATGTTTATTTTGATCCTTACTCTTGCTGCGGCAGAGGCGTGTATCGGTCTTGCGATCGTCCTTCAGTTCTACCATCGCTTCCATCATCTGGATGTAGATGCTGCTAGTGAGATGCGCGGATGAGCTATTTATATTTAACAATTTTATTTCCGCTCATTGGTTTTGTCCTTTTAGCGGCAGGGCGTAATAAACTTCCTGAAAATGTAGCAGCCATTATTGGTGCGGGTTCTGTTGGTCTTTCAGCATTATTTGCATTGCTTGCAGGCATGGACTTTGTAAAACAGGGTTCAGTTGCTCAAGCACAGCATTTGTGGACTTGGTTTAATGTGGGTGGTTTTGCGCCAGGCGTAAGTTTGCATCTTGATGGCTTATCATTATTGATGATGGGCATGATCACAGGTGTGGGTTTCTTGATCCATATCTTTGCAACTTGGTATATGCGTGGTGAAGAAGACTTTGCTCGTTTCTTCTCATATTTCAACTTATTCGTTGCCAGCATGTTGGTGTTGGTGTTGGGTGACAACTTAGCGTTGTTATTCTTAGGTTGGGAAGGCGTAGGTCTGTGTTCTTACCTGTTGATTGGTTATTACTATCAAAATCCTGCAAACGGTTTTGCTGCAATCAAAGCATTTACAGTGACTCGTGTGGGTGATGTATTTTTACTGATCGCATTGTTCTTGCTTTACCAACAATTTGGTACTTTGCATATTGGAACGATCGTTGCTAATGCTTCACAAGTTTTAGCCCTTGATCACAACCTTGCACTTTGGACATCGTTGATGTTGTTCTTGGGTGCTGCGGGTAAATCTGCACAAATCCCATTACAAACGTGGTTGGCAGATGCAATGGCTGGTCCTACACCAGTATCTGCATTGATCCATGCTGCAACAATGGTAACAGCAGGTGTTTACTTGTGTTGCCGTATGTTCTCTGTGTTTGAAATGACACCAGAAGTAATGCAGTTCATTTCGATTACTGGTGCAGTGACATTGCTAGTTGCAGGTTTTGCTGCCTTGGTGCAAACGGACATCAAACGTATTTTGGCTTACTCTACAATGAGTCAGTTAGGTTATATGTTTATGGCTGTAGGTGCTGAAGCATACCAAGCTGGTCTGTTCCATATGCTTTCACACGCATTCTTTAAGGCATTATTATTCTTGTCCTCAGGTGCAGTGATTCTGGCTTACCATCACGAGCAAAACATCTTCAAGATGGGTGGCTTGTTCTACAAAAACAAATTCTTATTCGCTTGTTTTGCAATAGGTGGTGGTGCACTTGCTGCAATTCCATTTATTACGATCGGCTTCTTCTCTAAGGATGCAATCTTGGGTGCTGTTTGGGCGCAAGGTCAATCTGTAGCACTGTATGGCTCATTGTATTGGGTTGGTGTTGCTGGTGCATTCCTGACTTCGATTTATACTTTCCGTTTAATCTGGGTCGTATTCTTCGGTGAAGAAATAACACATTATCACGAAATCAAAGGTGCGACATATTGGGCGCCTTTAGGTATCTTGGCTGTTCTTTCAACTGGTTTGGCTTATTTCTTAAAAGCGCCAGTCATGAATGTTTTAAATGCTGCTCATATTCCTGCATTTGAAGTATCAAAAGCAGTTGAAGAAGGTATGCATGGTGCAGAACACCTTGCTGTAGGTATCGCATTGGCTGGTTTAGCAGTAGGTGTTGTATTATTTGCATTTGCTTATAAAGCGGTTAAAGGCTTTGCAGCAACTTCATTTGGTGCTGGGCTTGCGAATATTTGCCGTAATGCATTTGGTTTCGATTCTTTATATAACCTTGTATTCGTTCAACCTTATTTGCTTATTGCGAAAATCTTAGGTCGTGATCCAATTGATGGCTTATGGCTTGTCTTACCTGCAATCGTAAAAGGTGGTAATAAATTTACAAGTACCCGTCAAACAGGTTCATTACGTGAATATGCATCAAGTATGTCACTCGGTGTAGTGGTATTGCTGATGATCTTGATCGTGATTCAGGTAGTGGGGAAATAAGATGGAAATCACAAACAATTGGATTTTACCCGCACTGATTCTTGTACCTTTTATTGCAGGTTTCGCGTGTTGGTTAGTCGATAAACTTGATAAACATTTGCCTCGTTATATCGCATTAGTGGGAATGCTCATTACTTTGGGCTTAACCGTTATTTTGTGGAAACAAGGTGGATTTGATTATGCTTTAGGCGGTCAAGCGCCGACTTGGGCAGCTGAGTTCTATGTCCCTTGGATTAAAACACTGGGTATTAACATTCACTTAGCGGTCGATGGTCTTTCGCTTCTTATGGTCGGTTTAACAGCATTACTGGGTGTACTTGCTGTTGGCTGTTCATGGGGCGAAATTCAAAAGAATGTTGGTTTCTTCCACTTAAACCTTTTATGGTCATTGGGTGGGGTAATCGGGGTTTTCCTTGCAATTGATATGTTCTTATTCTTCTTCTTCTGGGAGATGATGCTGGTTCCTATCTACTTCTTGATCGCACTTTGGGGTCATAAAGGTGCAGATGGTAAATCACGTGTTTACGCAGCAACCAAGTTCTTTATTTATACCCAAGTCGCGGGTCTCATCATGCTTGTTGGTATATTGGGGCTAGTGATCATTGGTTATAGCACGGATGGTCGAATCGGGTTTGGCTATACGCACTTGATGAGTGTTGCAAATGCATTAGACGCTAATCCTAGTTCAGCTGGTTATGCTTATGCATTGATGATCTGTTTGTTTATTGGTTTTGCCGTAAAACTTCCAGTCTTCCCATTGCATGGCTGGTTACCAGATGCCCATGCGCAAGCGCCAACCGCAGGTTCTGTAGACTTAGCTGGTATTTTGATTAAAACTGCTGCATACGGTTTACTTCGTTTTGTAATGCCTTTCTTCCCAGCAGCATCTGCACAGTTTGCTGATATTGCAATTATTTTCGGTTTGATTGGTATTTTCTACGGCGCTTGGTGTGCTTTCCAGCAAACAGATATGAAACGTTTGTTGGCGTATACTTCTATTTCACACATGGGCTTCGTATTACTTGCACTTTATGCAGGTAATATCCTGACATTCCAAGGCTTAATGATCATGATGTTGGCACATGGCTTGTCATCTGCTGCATTATTCATTATGTGTGGTCAGGTCTATGAGCGCTTACATACACGTGATTTACGTTTGATGGGTGGTATTCGTGGTCAATTCCAGTATCTACCATTCTTCTTAATGTTCTTTGTATCAGCACTTGTGGGTATCCCAGGTCTAGGTAACTTTATCGGTGAATTCCTGATCCTTATGGGTTCATTTGCCAAGTTCCCAACATTTACAATTATTGCTGCGATTAGCTTAGTCTTTGCTGGTCTTTATGGTCTAATTCTGATTCATAAAGCATTATTCGGTACACCAAATGAAGCACAGAAGCCACATTATGAAAGCCCGTTAAAAGACTTAAATACACGTGAAACTGTGATTTTATTGGTCTGCGCACTTGGCTTACTTTGGTTAGGTGTACATCCACAAACATTCCTTGATATTTCAAACTCAAGTATGGCGTGGTTAGCAAATAGCTATATTCCAGTTCAAGAAATTGTCGATACAGCTCAACAAGTTGTATCTCAACAAAATGTGGAGATCCAATAGTCATGAACTTCACTATGTCATTTTCGGATCTCATGCCTTTAGCACCAGTTTTTATTGTTGCATTGACAGCGATTGTGGTGATGATTCTGATTGCGATTAAACGTAATCACAATCTGATTGCAACTGTTTCGGTGATTGGTTTAAACCTTGCTTTGGCAAATATATTACTTACTTTGTTTGGTAAGGCATTTGTCCCAGGACCGGTCATGAACATGTTTATGGTTGATCCATTTACATTGTTCTACCAAGTGATGATTTTAATTGCCGCATTGGCTTGCTGCACATTGTCACATGCATATATTGAAACTTATAAAGACAACCGTGAAGAATTGTACCTGCTTATGCTGATTTCAGTTTCAGGTGCAATGTTGATGGTTGCAAGTTCTCATTTTGCATCGTTCTTTATCAGCCTTGAATTGATGTCTATTCCTATATATGGCTTATTGGCATATACCTATCAACGTGGAAAATCGCTCGAAGCAGGTGTGAAGTATCTTGTACTTTCTGCGACAGCTTCTGCCATGTTGTTGATGGGAATGGCTTATGTCTATTCAGCAGTCGGTTCTCTGTCTTTTGCAGGTCAAATTGATGATTTGTTCTGGAAATTGAGTAAAACTCAAAATCCAGAACTGATCATGGCAATCCAATCGGCACTTGGGCAATATCACCAACTGATCGAAACACCAATGGTCATTATTGGTTTGGGGCTGATTATTGCAGCTGTGGCATTTAAACTTTCTCTTGCGCCATTCCATAAATGGACACCAGATGTTTATCAAGGTGCACCTGCACCGATTGCGACGTTCCTTGCAACAGTTTCAAAAATTGCAATGATCGGATTGTTGGTCCGTTATTTATTATCTTCAGGCGTGATTGGCATTGAATCAATTCAGACGGTTATCGTCGTTATTGCAGTTCTTTCAATCCTTGCAGGTAACTTACTTGCAGTGCGTCAAGTCAACTTGAAGCGTATTTTAGCGTATTCATCAATCGCTCATTTTGGTTATCTGCTCCTTGGTTTAGTGAGTGCTTCATTCCTTAGCCTGACATCTATTGGTGTATATGTATTTACTTATGTCATCACAACCATCGGTGCTTTCGGTGTAGTTGCCTTGATGTCTAGTCCATACAATAATGTTGATGAAGCTGAGTCACTGGCGGATTACCGTGGTCTGTTCTGGCGTCGTCCTGTACTGACTGCAACTTTAACAGTCATGATGTTATCTCTAGCAGGTATTCCTTTGACTGCTGGTTTCATCGGTAAGTTCATGTTAGTGATGACCACAGTGTCTGAACAACACTGGTTCTATGCGGCAATGATCATCATTGGTAGTGGTATTGGTTTGTACTATTACTTACGTGTCATGATCGTTCTGTATATGACACCACCAGATACACCACGTATTGATGCAGATAAGCATTGGGGGCAAAAAGCAGGCGGTATTATGGTTCTTCTTGCTGCCTTATTGGTACTGGTATTTGGTGTTTATCCAGATCCGATTATCGCTTTGGCACATGGTGCTCAAATCGTTGCGCCTTTGCATATCATTTTGCAATAATCTGATGAAAGTAAGTTATTAACAAAAAAAAGCCCTCATTTGTTGAGGGCTTTTCTTATCTCTTATATAAAAAACAATTATAATAGCGGAAATTTACTTTTATCCTTTTAGGTAATCTCCTGTGTCAATTCAAGAAATCCGTCATCCGCTTATCCGTCATAAACTTGGTCTATTACGCCGTGCTGATATAAGTACCAAGAACTTTCGTGAGCTTGCTCAAGAAGTGACTATGCTTTTGACTTATGAAGCGACTAAAGATTTACCAGTTTGTGATCACGAGATTGATGGCTGGAATGGCAAGGTGAGTGTAGATCGTATTGCCGGTAAAAAAATTACGGTTGTGCCGATTTTACGTGCGGGTATTGGGATGCTAGATGGTTTTTTAAATCTTATTCCAAGTGCTAAAGTTTCAGTATTAGGGCTTGAGCGTGATGAAGAAACTTTGGAAGCGCGTACCTATTATAAAAAATTAGTTCCAGATGTTCAGAATCGTTTAGCCATGATTATTGATCCAATGCTGGCAACAGGTTCGTCTTTGGTTGCAGCAATTGATGTATTAAAAGCCAGTGGTTGTAAAGATATCCGTGTGATGGTGCTTGTTGCTGCACCAGAAGGGATTAAACGTGTTGAAGCTGCACATCCTGATGTAACGATTTTTACTGCCTCTATTGATCAAGGCTTAAATGAAAATGGCTATATCGTACCGGGCTTAGGTGATGCAGGTGATAAAATTTTTGGTAGTGTGCAAAAAGATTAAAATTTAGTATGATCAAAGGAGGCGATAGGGGCCTCCTTTTTTTATTCTAATAAATGAGAAAAAAATGTTTCGTAAGGGGATAGTCATTTTTTATGATGAAAAATCTGCTAAGGGCTTAATAGAATTAAAAAACGATCATCAACAAGTTGTTTTTAAATTAGAAGATTTTTCAAACCAAACTGTTCTCCCACAACTTGGAGAGCGGATTAAGTGTGTTGTGCTGGAACAAAATGGAGAAGTTTTAGCTAAATTTATCGTACGTCTAGATCATAAAAACTATGTCACTGACCCAAACCGATCTTTACCTATTCAGCATTTATATGAAGAAAATGTCTATGAGAATGTAAGAAAAGCGCGAAAGGCACATAAGAAAAGAAGAGTGATTGAGGATGAGCAATTACCAGACAATGTTCAATCATTGACAAGACCTGCGTTGCAAGCCCAAACGATGCAAATGAGTGAAGACATAAAACTGGATGTTGTTGTACAAGACATATGTAGTCCAGAAAATAAGACTCAAGAACAGCCCAGTCAAGACAAACAACTACAAGATTATGCGCCAACACTATCGTATCAAGTCGAAGACAAATCATTATTGACAGATCCAAACCTTGTTAATATAGGCAAAGATACAGCTGAAGCAATTTCTGCAATAGCACTATTCGATACGGTCCAAATCTCGAAAACTGAACCATCTTTAGCTCGAATTCAAACGGACAATCGTGCTGCTCAAAAAAGTATAAGCCTGCACTGCGAAAGTGAGGAAAGAGCGATCGTCCATGAAAAGCAACAGAACTTGGGAGATAGCAAGCGTGAAGCTGTTGTTGATCTTCAGACGCAAACTGTAGTTTTAACGCATCCAGTTGAACATAGAATTCTTGAAAAAAATATGCATTTGAATGTGTTACAGCAATTTTTTCAAAATATTAAAATTCAATTCTTTTATTCTAAACGTAAGCAGCCGAAGAAGAAAACAGCTTCTGAACCAGCTATACGGTTGAATCCTTGGATAGTCATTATTGGCATTATTTTATTTATCGGTGTAAATTGTGTTATGTATGCCATGGATCGTTATAAGCAGTACAAAATTGAAAGTGTAATGAAGTTACAACAATATCAACAGCAACAAAAAGATGCAATTAAACAGCAGAAACGCGAGGCATACTCGCGCTAAGTCTCTGAAATGAGTAAAATATATTGTGATTCATAAGTATTTATAAGAGAAATGCTATGTTTTATTTGGGGCAAATCATTGAGTATCACGATGATAAAGGATATGGGCTTTTATTAGATCACCACTCTGCACAAACCGTGGCGTTTTATATTGCCGATTTTCCAAAAGAAGGGGGACAGCCTAAAAAGGGTGAAACCATCAAATACGTTGTGATCAATGATAAAGGTACGTTTAAAGCACATCAAATGATCCGTTTAGATGTGGCGATGAGCAATGATCTTAAAAGTAAAAAGGTGGATATCGATAAACAAAGAAATATTTTAAGGGCAAGTCAAACGGATAGTCGTAAATTCGGTTTTATTTCTTTTGTAATTTTGGTGATGGTTTTTGGATTGGTTTATTTTAGTTTTGCGGCTTGGACCCAATATCAAAGTTATCAAAAAGATCAACTGGCAAAATTTGAATTGTTTGAACAACAACAGAAACAAATTGTAGCGCAACAGCGAAAAGAAGTAGGTTATGTAAAACCTGTAAAATTTAGTGAAAAATCTGAAAATGCTTTAAATGGAAAAAATGAGGCATTGCGTGTACAAAATGCGCCTGCTGTAGCCATGACTGCAAATACTCCTGCAGTGGCTTCCACAAATACATCACCATATCGTTGTGATGGAAGAACCCATTGCAGTCAGATGAATTCCTACGAAGAAGCATTGTTTTTTATTCGGAATTGTCCAAATACTCAAATGAACGGTGATCATGATGGTCAACCATGTGAACGCCAATTTAGGCATTAACCCATTCAAAAAGCAAAAAGAAAAGCTCCAAGTGGAGCTTTAAAACTATTTAATTTGAGTTCGATAAAAATTCTTGATGAAATATGATACTCGGAACCGTCATCCGCAGTTGTTTGAGGCAGGACTACTTTTATAAAGTATTGTTTCTGCGACTGATTGAATGTGTTGCTGGTGATTGACGAGTTTTGCGGTGAGCAGCGATACCGCTGCGCAAGATGGTTGCCCTTGCGGAGCTTCGCTCCTCATCCCGAAAGAAAAGTATGGCGAGCCGCAGGCTGATCCTGAAATTGGGTGAAAACTCAGCAAGACTCCGCCGAGACTTATTGTTTTCCAATAAG
This sequence comes from Acinetobacter sp. WC-743, assembly GCF_000335555.1. Taxonomy (NCBI): domain Bacteria; kingdom Pseudomonadati; phylum Pseudomonadota; class Gammaproteobacteria; order Moraxellales; family Moraxellaceae; genus Acinetobacter; species Acinetobacter sp. WC-743. The sequence goes on from NZ_AMFQ01000079.1 coordinate 30,473, forward strand.
TTGAAGATGTGGTTACATCGAACTCACGTTATTTACTTTCACAAAACTTCATGAAGGCTCTTAAGCCGGGACCTTGGTATTTCTGACGGTGTACCAACATAAACAATGGACGAGCCAGTTGCCAGAAAGGAGTATTTAGAATCACCAATTGTCCCTTATCAAGTAAGGGTTGAATAGCCAATTTAGAGATACACGACATACCTAAGCCACCAGCGACTATTTTTAAGATGGCTTCGTTATGACCCAATGTTAAGCGGATATTGGCATCTTGAAGGTCTTTAAGAATCGCATTGTCAAATACTTCACGTGTTCCAGAGCCTTCCTCACGTAAAATCCATTCTACATGTTGGAAATCAGATTGTCTGAGTTCACGATGTAAGTTGGCAAGAGGGTGACTAGGTGAACAGCACACGGCAAGCTCATCATCACGCCAATGTATACATTGCAATTGAGGTAAGAAACAAGAGCCTTCGATTAAAGCCAAATCAAGTTGAAACTGATTAACTGCTTCGATCATCTGACGTGTATTACCGACTTGAAGCTGTAAATGAGCTTGGGGTTGAATTTGTAGGAAATCCGCCATTAAATCAGGCATTAAGTAATCACTAATGGTCAGTGTGGCACCAATGCGTAAGTCAATACTTTGCAATTCACCTTTGGCGGCTTGTTCAAAAGCTTCACAGCGACCTAAGATTTCTAAAGCTTGTGGCAATAGAAATCGTCCTAAATCATTTAATTGTAGTCGTTTCCCTAAACGGTCAAACAGAGGAGCACCCAAACCATCCTCTAAGTCTGCCAAAGCCATACTTGCTGCACTTTGAGTTAACCGAACTGCATCACTTGCTTTGGTTACGGTACCTTCCTGAGCGACAGCAACAAACACAGCCAGTTGGCGTAAAGTCATTCGCATAAGTAGAGCCTTAACATTTTAATATTCATACATTATATAGGCATGCTACCATGAGCACTATGTTTCATGCCACGAAGAAATTATGTCAATTGAAAAATTTAGCATAGAAAAGGTCTTGTCTGTTCATCGTTGGACGAATACGCTTTTCAGTTTCACCATGACTCGACCCGCTCATTTTAAATTCACCGCAGGGCAATTCGCTCGAATCGGTTTAAAAGTCGGTGATGATTTGGTGGTAAGGGCTTATTCCGTGGTTTCCTCGCCTTTTGATGAAACACTGGAATTTTTTTCAATTGTCGTGCCCGATGGTGCATTCACGTCAAATTTACAACATCTTAAAGTGGGTGATGAACTGTATTTGGAACAAATTCCATACGGATTCTTAACTTTAGCGCGTTATCAATTACCACTTCCACAAGATTTGTGGTTACTGGCAACAGGTACGGGATTGGCGCCATTTATTTCGATGTTACAAGACTTTGAAACATGGTCAAAATACCAAAAAATCAATTTGGTATATAGCGTAAGAACCGCATCTGAATTGGCCTATGTGGATCGTATCCAAGAGATCGCAGAGCAATTTGGTGAAGGGCATACAGGGTTTAAATTTATTCCTATTATTACACGAGACCCACACGCAGCCTTGCATGATCGCTTACCGATATTGATTGAAAATGGTGAGTTGGAAAAAGCTGCTGATTTACACTTTAATGTTGAAACCACCCATGTCATGTTGTGTGGTAATCCACAGATGGTCGATGATACCAAAGCGGCACTTAAAGCCCGTGGTTTAACCATGAATCGCCGTGGTGAAGGCAATATTGCTGTTGAAAATTATTGGTAAATGATCTATTCAGATGAGAGAAAGATATCAACGATCTTTCTCTTCATAATCAGAAAATATTTTCTGCAAAATTAAGTGACGACTCTTGATACGATATTTTGCTTCAACCGTTCGGTTGAATAGGCTGTAGCATCTACCAGTGTCTGCTGTTTTAAAATCAATTGTCTAAGCAGTTGAGCTGAGGCTGGTCCCATACATAAACCATTACGATAGTGACCAAAGTTCGCCCATAAATTATTGAGCTCTGGCATTTTTCCAATATAAGGAATGCCTGTTGGCGAGCTTGGGCGCAAGCCAGCCCATTGCTTCACAATTGGAAAATTGGCCAATTCAGGCACCATTTCAATACACGCTTTATAAATGCTTTGTTGTACAGAGATACTAGGGCGGTGATCAAAGCCAATATGGTTCATACTCGAACCGCATACGATATGTCCATCTGTACGTGGAATGAGATACATGACATTGTTCATACACATGGTTGGAAGCCAGTTTTCAGGAGTTTTAAACAACATCATCTGACCTTGAACAGGATTAACAGGAATCGTTAACTGCAACTGCTCACTCCAACAATTAGACCAAGCACCTGTTGCAATCACAAAATGATCAGCTGAAAAGTCTTGTCCATTTGCAGTTTGAACAGATTGAATCTGTTGATTTTGAATATTAAATTTCTCAATCCATGTGTTTTCACGGATATCAGGCAAAGGATGTTGTTTTAGATAGCTGATCAGTGATTTGAGTAGTCGAGGGTTGCGTAGATTGGCTAACTGTGGAAAGTAGATCGCATGTTGAAATTGTTCAGAAATTTGAGGATTAACTTGTTTAAGTTTTTCTCTGGATAAATATTCACAATGTTGCATCGGTTCTTGGTATTGGTCTTTATAATTGAGTCCAATCTCAAAATCTGCTTCGTCGAAGATCAACATGCCAGTTTCATGAATTTCAAAGTCTATACCCGTTTTAGGGAATAGTTTTCGATTCCAATCTTGGTAAAGTTGTTTGCCATATTGAGCCAAATGGTTGACTTCTTGTGGATAGCGCCAAGGGTACATCGGAGATAGAATACCACCGCCTGCCCAAGAAGCGGCTTGTCCAGCATGTTGTTGATCGAATAGGGTGACTTTACAGCCTTGTTCAATAAGTTCAAGTGCACTGAGTAAGCCACTTACTCCAGCACCAATAATGGCAATATGCATGGTGTATTCTGTAAAAGTAAATAAATTTGAATGAACGAGAGTTCAACCTACATTTCTGAACGATGGCATCATCACAAAATGATTTTGGTCATTCAATTAACTTTTGATTTGACCTACTGTGTTAACTACAGTAGATCAAACCAATTCAAAGCGCATTGCGCTTCATCGTTAAACATTTTTTGCGACCTATAAGGGAGTCCATCCATCGCAAAAAATTTACATTTAAAATCTAGCCCTATTGGAGACAATAGGGGATGACATCCATAGGTATCGTTTATAGCAGCGTGAAAATTTACTACATCTGTTTTAATTGACGTGCTGCATCTTCCGCATAATAGGTCCAGATACCATCTGCACCAGCACGACGGAAGCACATCAACGACTCCATAATCACACTCTCAGATAACCAACCATTTTGAATCGCAGCAGCAAGCATGGCATATTCACCACTGACTTGATAAACGAAGGTTGGCACACCGAACGTATCTTTGACTTCACGGACTACATCCAAATATGGCATACCAGGTTTAACGATCACCATATCAGCACCTTCTTGAATATCGAGCGCAATTTCATGCAATGCTTCTGCACGATTGCCGACATCCATTTGGTAATTGTACTTATTACCACCTTTGAGGTTGGATGATGAACCTACTGCATCACGAAATGGACCATAGAAACTTGAAGCATACTTTGCAGAATACGCCATGATATTGGTATAGATAAAATTATTACTTTCTAAAGCTTGGCGGATAGCTCCAATCCGTCCATCCATCATGTCGCTTGGTGCAATGACATCAGCACCTGCCTCAGCATGGCTTAAAGCTTGTTTAATGAGACATTGTACAGTTTCATCATTCAGCACATAACCTGTATCATCAATGATGCCATCCTGACCATGCGTGGTATATGGATCTAATGCACCATCAGTAATCAGCACCATTTCTGGAAGTTCTTTTTTCAAAAGACGTAAAGTATTTTGAACTAATCCGTCTTCATGCCATGCCGCTTCAGCTGTTAAACTTTTGTCTTCTTGTGGTGTAACTGGAAATAGGGCAAGTTTTGATACGCCAAGTTCTAATAATGTTTCAGCTTTTTTTAGCAATAAATCTGCCGATAAGCGCTGAACATTTGGCATACTGGGTACATCTTGGGTCTGGTTTTGCCCTGGAAGTACAAATACTGGGTAAATGAGATGGTCTGCCGTAAGTTGTGTTTCTCTCACCATCGCTCGAAGTTTGTCGTTTTTACGGATACGGCGCATACGAGTGGCTGGGAAAGCAGGACGATTGAACGTATAAGTCATAACAATCTCGATGTTCAGTATTAAACTAGGCACATATTGTAGCCCTTTCATATTTTTTTTGGGAAAAAGCTGAAGTTTTTTCTCATTATTGGTTTCGAAATGATGATGAGTGATTCTCCTAAAACTGATTCTGCGCAGAGCGAATCACAAAAGAAGTGGACTGGTAACTTACATTTAGGTGCAAAAGCAGATCTAAATGTTGTCCTTAACCAGTTGACCAAAGCGTTTAATGGTTCACCTTATTTTTCGCATAACAACATGCAAATGCGTGTGGTAAATGATGAAATTGAAGGGTATATCGAAATGAAGCCTTATCTGATTGGCAATGTTGCATTTCAAATCTTGCATGGCGGTGTTGCTGCGACACTGTTAGACAGTATTGGTGGGATTGTTGCAATGGGTGAGTTGTATAAACGAGCCGAACCAGACCAGCTCCCAGATACGCTCAAAAAAGTTTCTCGACTTGCAACTGTGGATATGCGTGTCGATTATCTCGCGCCTGGTCGTGGTGAATATTTTATCGCAAAAGCTGAAACCTTAAGAATGGGACGTAAGGGGTGTACGATGCGGATGACCATGGTCAACAATGAAGGTAAGGCGATCGCAACTGCAATCGCATCGTATGCCTATTGATCACGCTGACAAAGTGTACTATGCAGTACACTTTTGTATTGTTTATGTCAATATAAGCCATCGGAAAGCATATTTTGATGGCTTATTTGTTTTAAAAAAAATATCAATATCAATAAGATTGATCTATTTTATAAAGATAAACTTTAGAGTAATATTTTTATTCTCATAATATGATTTTTGTCTGTAAAATTGAGCACCACAATTTTAAGAAGTTGACTTATTCAACCATCACGCAAAACCCCCAAAAAAGTGATTAAGCTGATGTTCAGTTTATATCCTTAAAATGCACTGATGTTTTGACAAGTCCAAGTAAGCTAGGAATATGCGATGACTGAAGCGCAAACGACGAATGCCTCTCCGAACGATGAAAATGAAGCGCAAGCGGATTTGGAAGCCAAACAAAAACGTAAAAAAATGCTGAAGATTTTTGCCATTATTGTTGTCGCAGCAGCAATTCTATATGCAATTTGGGCTTTAGTGTTTAGCAATACTGTGGAAACAGACAATGCCTATGTTGGTGCTGAAACTGCTGAAATTACTTCAATGGTCAGTGGTCAGGTGGCTGAAGTTTTAGTGAGTGATACACAGCAAGTCAAGAAAGGCGATGTTTTGGCAATTATTGATAATCGTGATGCTAAAATTGCGGTTGCCGAAGCCGAAGCAGCCTTAACTAAGGCAAAGCGCCAATACACGCAAAGTTCTGCAAATAGCAGTTCATTGTCCTCGCAAATTTTGGTGAGTACAGATGATATTAATAGTGCTAAAGCACAAGTAGCACAAGCCGAAGTCGCATATCAGCAAGCGCAACAAGAATTTGCTCGCCGTCAGCAATTAAGTGCAACAGGTGCAATATCGAAGGAAGAATTTAGCAAAGCACAAAGTGCTTTGAATAATGCTAAAGCTAGTGTTGATGTAGCAAAAGCGGCGCTTGCCCAAACTGAATCAAAACGAAAAGCAGCGCAAAGTAACTTAGATGCCAATGAAGCATTAATTCGTGGTACCTCGCAAAGTTCAACACCTGATGTATTGGTAGCTCAAGCAAAACTTGATCAAGCGCTTTTAGATTTACAACGGACTGAAATTAAAGCACCGCTAGACGGAATTATTGCCCGTCGTAGCATTCAAATTGGGCAACGTGTGGCGCCTGGTGCAAGTTTAATGAAAATCGTGCCAATAGCTGATCTATATGTCGATGCAAACTTTAAAGAAAGCCAGTTAAAGAATGTCAAAGTCGGTCAAAAGGCGACTTTAACCTCTGATCTATATGGTAAGGATGTTGAATATCATGGCACAGTGATTGGCTTTTCTGGAGGCACAGGTTCTGCATTTGCTTTGATTCCTGCACAAAATGCGACAGGTAACTGGATTAAAGTGGTTCAGCGTTTACCAGTACGTATCAAACTTGATCCTAAAGAATTGGCTGAACATCCATTACGTGTGGGTTTGTCCATGAATGCTGAGGTCGATACCTCATCAGCGAAGTAATCGCTTATGAATACAGCAACATTTCAAAATGAGCTGAAAGGCGGACGTTTACTCCTCGCTGCATTCTTTTTAGCACTTGCCAATTTTATGGTCGTGTTGGACATGACCATTGCCAATGTTTCTGTACCACATATTACAGGAAGTTTAGCGGTTTCAAGTTCACAGGGAACTTGGGTCATTACTTCGTATGCTGTTGCGGAAGCCATCTGTGTGCCTTTAACGGGCTGGTTGGCAGGACGCTTTGGTGCTGTTCGGGTATTTACCATCAGTTTGATCGGTTTCACCACATTTTCCATTCTGTGTGGTTTATCCAATAGTTTGGCAATGCTGGTGATCTGTCGTATTGGGCAAGGCTTATTTGGTGGTCCAATCATGCCATTGAGCCAAACGCTGCTCATGCGTATTTTTCCGCCTGAAAAGCATTCGCAAGCAATGGGTATGTGGGCAATGACCACAGTGGTTGGTCCAATTTTAGGTCCAATTCTGGGTGGAACAATCAGTGATAATTGGTCTTGGCACTGGATTTTCTTTATCAATATTCCTGTAGGTGTAATCTGTGCTTTGGGTGTCATGCGTTTGATGAAAACAGCAGAAACCCCGATTGCAAAATTACCTATTGATACCATTGGCTTAACTTTGCTGATTATCTGGATTGGTGCATTGCAGCTCATGCTAGATTTAGGGCATGAACGGGACTGGTTCAATAATACCTTTATTTGTATTTTGGCTGTGATTTTGGTGGTGGGTTTTATTGCCTTTTTCATTTGGGAATATTATGAAAAACATCCCATCGTCAACATACAGATTTTCCGATACCGTGGTTTTACCATTGCCACAATATCGCTGGCTTTCGCCTTTGCAGCATTCTTTGGCAGTATTGTATTGATTCCACAATGGTTACAGATCAACTTGGGCTATACCGCTTCTTGGGCAGGTTATCTCACTGCAACGATGGGCTTTGGTAGTTTGATGATGTCACCGATTGTGGCGAAAATGGCAACCAAATATGACCCAAGAGCATTGTCGAGTTTTGGTTTGATGATTTTGGGTGGCGTGACCTTGATGCGTTCATTTTGGACCACGGATGCAGATTTTATGGCATTGGCATGGCCTCAGATTATCCAAGGTTTTGCGGTGCCATTCTTCTTTATTCCTTTGTCCAATATTGCTTTGGGCGTGGTTCGCCCAGATGAAGTTGCTTCTGCTGCGGGTTTAATGAACTTTATGCGTACAATGGCAGGGGCGATAGGTGCATCTCTGGCTGTGACGATTTGGGATGATCATACTAAGTTGGCGCGGAGTGAAATTGTATCGACTATGCATGTCGAAGAAACCCAGCGTAATTTGGTCAATAGTGGTTTTAGCCCAGAAATGGCTTTGGGGACGATTTCTAACTTGGTGGATAAGGAAGCTTTAACACTTTCAGTCAATCATGTGTTTTTGATTTTTGCGATGGTATTTATCTTTGCAGGGTTAATTATTTGGTTATGCCCTAAACCGAAAGGTAATGTGGGCGCAGGGCATGCCCATTAAATTTTAAGTGTTATTGAAAGCCTGCTGAAAAGCGGGCTTTTTTATGGATATTCTTTATGTTTAATCGATAGATAGCCTGTATTTTATCTATTGATCAAGATCAGGGTATAATACACAGATTGTGTACTGCGATGAGGAATATGTATGAAGCCTGAATTCCAACAAGGAAAAATTAAACAATACAATGCTGAAAGAGGCTTTGGATTTATTGGTGGGCTTGAGCAGGATATTTTCTTCCATATTTCTGATTTTCCGCTTGCTGAGGGAGAACCAAAGCGTAACGAGCGAGTTAAATTTATCGTGGTTGAAAATAACGGTAAGTTGAAAGCCGCTAAAATCGAACGGGTAGAAGACCAGTCCGCCAAGGCTAAAAAGACGAGAGTTGTTGAGAACAATAAGTCGATTACCAATACTTTGTTGTCTAATTTTAGAAAGTAATCGCTGTTGAAAATTGGGGGGCATTTGATTTAAATGCCTTTGGTTTTTTTAAGATATTGACTTGAGTTATTTTAAGATATTGACCTGATCAAAATCATCTAGTGTCGTTTGTTGATTGAACATTCGACTGTTATATTTATATGAATCAGATAGTTTCAAACGTTTTGAATATTGAGTCTGCTTTTCTCCATAATATTGATGATATTCAAGAGTAATTGAGTCATCAGCTATAGTAGGATTGATAAAAATAATTCCTTTTCGGTCACTATTGGCTCTGATCGATGAATTATCCTCGCTGAAATAGATATTTTCACCAGCAATATAGGCAAATTGATGATTTCGTTTAATAAATATTTCATACATTGGAAAGTCTTTTGTGTTGTTTAAGGGATAAAAAACACCATCTTTTAACAGTGTAATCAATTTATTTTTACTTGATCCCTTTTCTTTGGTGTTATTGATGAGTCTTATATTGATTTGAATTTCAGGGTCTATGTCTTGATGAGCTAGAGTCGAAAAACTTAAAGTCGGTTCTTTTTGCATGGTTATTCTTGCCTTAGTTTCTAGGAAGATGATGATAATAATCGCAATTAATATTATAAAAATGCAGATTTTCAGCTCTTTATTGATAATTATCTGTGAACCACCTGCCATGACCTTTCCATTTTATTTTTCTGATTTAAATTTTATATTAATTTTAATTTAACTATTTGGTAATTAAAAGCATAGAATAAAAATCACGTTATTGTTTTTCCTATTAAATTTTTATTTTACTATGTTGCTAGAAAAGTAGCGTAATTACTTATTTAAATAGAATAATATTGCGAATTTCAAGATAATGCTGGATCTACAATTTCCTTTCAGTAATCTATACTACGTATTATTGAAAATAGGATTTATTGTTTAAATTCCTAAGATCATCTGATAAGGTTTAAATCCATCCAATACAGCATTAGCAACCAAATGAATAAATGGTTCAGTATGATCATTCGCCATCCATTGATCTAGGGCTTCATAATAAGCTAATCGATTTTCTATAGTAATTACACTTGGTGGATAACCAGATTTAAGCAATTCAAGGTTCATCAATAATTGAGATGTACGTCCATTTCCATCAACAAAAGGATGGATCGCTACAAAATCTGCATGGACTTTGGCTGCTCGTTCAATAGGATGTAATTTTTGACCATCACGATTATACCAGTCAATAAACTGAGTCATTTTATCATTGAGCAATGTATGGTCTGGTGGAAGCGCCGTAGCCCCTGAGATTAATACATTTTGTTGGCGATATTGTCCAGCATTTTCATCATCAATATTTTTCAAAATGAGTTGATGAATATTACGAATTTGCCATTCTGAAAAGGGTTCTTGGCTTTTGATAATATCTTCAACATACAAAATCGCATTACGATGATTGATTGCTTCAAAATGCTCCCTTAATGCTTTACCACCGATCGTAATTCCCTCAAGTACAACCTTTGTTTCTAACAAAGTTAAGGTATTACCCTCAATGGCATTGGAGTGATAAGTCCAACGTAAAACGAGGTCTTCGTGTAGATTTTTAACAATCGTAGGAGAAAGAGGTCGATGTTGATACAATTTAGCTTTTAAATCATCAATGATCTCAAACATTTTTTATCTCTACAGGCACAATAAAATGATCATACATGAAAAAATGATGAAATTGCATTTAAGGTATCCACTCAGTGGAGTGTAGATTATATTTTAAAAGAGTGGGAATATTACAAATTTTAAATAGCTATAGAATAAGTAGAGTTTCTCTTGAACAAAGCTTTGAAATAAAATGTTAGAACAAGCTATGAAGGAATTAAATACTTTTCAAAGAAGAACAAAAATGAACTCGTACAACAAAAAATTAAAGTTATTGTCTCGTGATCTCAGAAAAAATATGATCGATGCAGAATTATTACTTTGGTCAAAGTTACAAGATAAGCAAATTTCGGTTTTACAGTTTTATTCGAAGAAGCCGATTGTGAATTTTACTGTAATTCTACAAATTTAATCCGTTTTAAATTTTAATATTTGTAGGATAGTATCGTTTCCATATTTATTTTCAAATTTTTCTCTTAAATGAGGCATAATGTAAAAAGCAAATGCAAGTTCACCTTTTAATTTAAGAATATCACTCTGATTTTTTATTTTATTATTCTTAAAGTGATGTATTTTTGCAGAAAGCAAACGCTTCTTTCTATGACCAATAGAAATGTTGTGATCATTGGTAATTGTGATTCCTGTTATATTACGATGATAAGCTTTACTTATATACTTAGTTTTCTTAGTATTTAATTTAATATTACCTTTGAATTCTTCATTCAATAATGCAGTAATTATGCTTGTAAAATTTAGTTCGAAGAAATTATTACGTGAAGAAATGGTAATATCGTCCGCATACCTACTATATTCACAATTATGTTTTTTACATATTTCTAGGATTTTTTCATCGAAATTAAACATAATAAAGTTTGAAATAAAAGGTGAGGATGGAGCGCCAATGCTTAATTTTAAACTATCATTTCTATTTTCTTTCCAAAAAAATAAATGAGTGATTAATTGACTATTCTTATCTGATAGTATTATGTTGTTTTGTTTAATTTTTTCTAAAAAAATTAAAGGTGTTATTGAATTAAAGAAATTAGATAAATCAGTTTTGAAAATATAATTGGAATTTTGATGTATGATGGCATTTTGTTTAATACTACGATTTTTTACATATGCAAAAGCTGAATAATGAACAGGGAAATTTGATTCAAGTATTTTAATTGCTGAGCGTTGTAAAAGTTTGACCTCTTTTGATGGCTGGGCAATTTTTCTCGTACTAATACCATCTTTTTTTAATATTTCATAAGTTTTATATCTATGAGGTGCGGTACGTGAAAATGAAAGTATATTATCTTGTCCTAAAGGAAATTCAAGATTTAATAAGTTAAGTAAGTTTAATTCTTTCATTAGACTTTACTACCCAGAATAGTTTTAATTTTCTCAAAAACCTGTTTGCGTTTTCGATCATTCTCAAATTGAGAAATTTTACTTAAAATTAACTTTGCATAATCAAATGGAGGGGAATTAGTATCTTTGCGTTTTAAAAATACTTTAATTAAGGTCGGATCTTTGGGGTAGAAATAATTTTTTGATGAATAGTCGTAAGAATCAATATAGTTTAAACTTTTTAGTAAATATATATAATTTTCACATATGTTTTTAGAAAATTTTTCTATATTTAATAAAATTTTTTGGGCTTCGATTAATTCTGTAATAGTAATTGGATAAAAAATTTTAATCAGTTCATATATAAGGAAGATATGATGGGATGTATTATCTCTATCAAATATGAGAGACTTGTTTTTGGGTAGCATTGAAATTAAGTCTTCTGTTATAGATTGGACTATATCTTGTGTGTAGTTTTTTTCTTTATTACACCAGTCAAAAGTTAAAACGGATTCATTGTTTATGGATAGTAGGTACTCTAAAGGTCCATAATTAATAAAAGACTCACTTTGACGATGCTCTTTCGGAACTACAACTATAAGCTTATTTTTAAGATGTTTATTACTAATAAACATACCTAGTTCGACTAAAGCACCTTCACTTTCAAGGAAAATTAAAACATGAGATGATATCTGTGCAATGTCATGTTCAAAATCTAATAAATTGGTATATTTACCAACCTGAATGTAGTTGTAAAAATCTTCGGCTAGATGGAGGTTATAACTAATTAGATCCTTTTTAGGCTGGTTTATGTGAATAATATTATCACAGAAAAACTTACGTAAGCTTTGAAATTTTTTAGGAAAAACATCAGGTTTACTTTTATACTCATCTATATATTCAAGTTGACCGCCGCAAACAAAAATAATAGGTTTATCAATACTGATCTTAAATCTACCAGCATCCCAATTATCGATATGTTCAAGTATAAAGTATTCAAAAGACATAAATTATTTCTAATAAAGAAAGGTGAGTTAAAACTCACCTTTCGGATCTCTTTACACAGGATAGCGTTAGATGAATTTCTAAGCTCCTTTAGGCGCGCAGAAATTCATCTAACGCAAACCTAAATTTCTCACAATAACATTAATTTAGCGAATCGCTAAACTTTTACAAAACTTATCCATAAGGATAGTTAGTTTTATAAAAAAGGCTAAAGAGAATCTAATTTGAGTATTACATAAATATACTACTTAAGCAACTGAATCATCCAAATTCGGCGCTAACCAACGTTTCGCTTCATCCAAAGTCCAGTTCTTACGCTTTGCATAATCCTCAAGCTGATCTAATGCAATCTTACCCACATTAAAGTATTCAGATTGAGGATTCGCATAATAGAAACCACTCACGCTTGATGGTGGCCACATTGCAAAACTGCTGGTCAATTGGGTACCAATCTTATCTGTGGTACCTAACCAATCAAACAAAGATGCTTTTTCAGAATGCTCAGGACAAGCAGGGTAGCCTGGTGCAGGACGAATACCGACATACTTTTCTTTAATCAATTCTTCATTTGAGAGTTGTTCATCAGCTTGATAGCCCCAGAACTCTTTACGAATACGTTCATGCAAATGTTCAGCAAATGCTTCAGCAAAACGGTCACCTAAGGACTGAGCAAGAATGGCAGAGTAATCATCCCCTTTGGCTTTGTACTCATGTGCCATTTCTTCTGCGCCAAAAATTGAAACGGTGAAACCACCCAAGTAGTCTTCAGCTTGTGCTTTGGTTGCCACAAAATCCGCCAACGATAAATTAGGTTTCCCGGTCACTTTGTCAGACTGTTGACGGATATGATGGAAAGTATGGGTGGTATTTGCACCAGACTCATCATAGACTTCAACTGAGTCCGCCGCTGAACGATTGGCAGGATAAATTCCAAATACAGCACGCGCATCAAAGCGTTTATTTTCAATAATGTCTTTGAGCATCGCTTGAGCTTGATTATACAAATCAGTCGCAGCTTCACCGACCACTTCATCTTGTAAAATTTTCGGGAATTTGCCTGCCAAGCTCCATGAAATAAAGAACGGCGTCCAGTCAAAGTAATCGACTAATTTTTCAAGCGGGTAGTTGGTGATGGTTTGTAGACCGATAAAGTTTGGTTTTACTGGTGGATGAGCCGCAAAATCAATTTTTAACCCATTCTCTATTGATTCAGCATAAGACAGCTTGGCAGCTTTGGGCTGTTTGTTGGCAATACGCTCGCGTACTTTTTCATATTCAGCACGATGTTCTGCGACAAATGCCGGCTTCATTTCTTTGGATAATAATGTTGTCGCAACACCAACTGCACGAGAGGCGTCGGCAACATAAATCACTGCATCATTTGAATATTGTGGATCAATTTTTACCGCAGTATGTGCTTTCGATGTTGTTGCACCACCAATCAGCAATGGAATCTTAAATCCCTTACGTTGCATTTCTTTAGCGACAAATACCATTTCATCTAAAGAAGGGGTAATTAAGCCAGATAAGCCGATAATATCAACTTTTTCATCAATCGCGGTTTGTAGAATTTTTTCACAAGGAACCATAACACCAAGGTCAACAATGTCATAACCATTACAGCCAAGCACCACGCCCACAATATTTTTACCAATATCATGAACATCGCCTTTTACTGTTGCCATCAACACTTTACCTTTAGATTGGCTTCCTGTTTTTTCAGCTTCAATGTACGGGTTTAGCCATGCAACAGCTTGTTTCATGACACGTGCAGATTTTACTACTTGCGGTAAGAACATCTTACCTGAACCAAATAAATCTCCAACAACGTTCATCCCGTCCATCAATGGACCTTCGATGACGTCCAATGGGCGTTTCGATTTTAAACGAGCTTCTTCGGTATCTTCATCAATAAAAGTGGTGATGCCTTTAACAAGCGCATATTCAAGGCGTTTTTCAACAGTTTCATTACGCCACTCAAGATTTTCAACTTGTTTTTGAGCAGCACTTTGACCACGGTATTGTTCTGCAACTTCGAGCAGTTTCTCAGTTGCATCTTGACCACTTGCTCCCTGATTTTGGTTGAGAATCACATCTTCAACCGCATCTTTTAATTCTTTTGGAATATCATCATAAATTGCCATTTGACCGGCATTTACAATTCCCATGGTCATGCCTTGTTGAATAGCATGATATAAGAATACAGAGTGAATGGCTTCACGCACAGGTTCATTGCCACGGAACGAGAATGAAACGTTTGAAACACCGCCAGAAATCATGGCATAAGGCAAGTTTTGTTTAATCCAACCGGTGGCTTCAATAAAGTCCACAGCGTAGTTATTGTGTTCTTCAATCCCTGTTGCTACAGCAAATACGTTCGGGTCAAAAATAATGTCTTCAGCAGGAAAGCTGACTTCATTGACCAATACATCATAAGAACGTTTACAGATTTCACGCTTACGTGCAGCTGTATCCGCCTGACCTGTTTCGTCAAATGCCATGACAATAATCGCAGCACCATATTGACGACATAGGCGTGCTTTATGCACAAACTCGTCATAACCTTCTTTTAAAGAAATCGAGTTTACAACAGGCTTACCTTGAACACATTTTAATCCTGCTTCAATGATTTCCCATTTTGATGAGTCAATCATGATTGGAACTTTTGATATTTCAGGCTCGGATGCAACCAGATTTAAAAAATGCACCATTGCATTTTCCGAATCCAACATTCCTTCATCCATATTAATGTCAATGATTTGAGCACCTGCAACCACTTGCTGTAAAGCAACGTCGAGTGCCTCTGCAAAGTTTTCTTCACGAATTAAACGTAAGAATTTTTTAGAACCTGTGACATTGGTTCGTTCACCGACATTGACAAATAAGGAGTCATCGTAAATGTTAAATGGCTCTAAACCACTTAAACGACAAGCAGGTTTAGTTTCTGGAATTTGGCGAGGTTTGATGTCTTTTACGGCATGATAAATCGCACGAATATGATCTGGTGTGGTACCACAACAGCCGCCAGTAATATTAATCAAACCACTTTCAGCAAACTCTTTTAAAAATGCAGCAGTTTGTTCTGGCGTTTCATCATAACCACCGAAAGCATTGGGTAAACCTGCATTGGGATGCGCTGAGACAAAAACATCTGCAACATCTGAAACAGTTTTAACATGCGGACGCATGGCATCTGCACCCAAAGCACAGTTAAAGCCAATTGATAATAGGTCGCCGTGGCGCACAGAATTCCAAAAAGCTTCTGCTGTTTGTCCTGTAAGCGTACGACCTGAAGCATCAGTGATGGTTCCTGAAATCATCAATGGCAGTTCATGACCAAGTTGTTTAAATACCTCTTTCACTGCAAAAATTGCAGCCTTACAGTTCAAGGTATCAAATACAGTTTCGATCAAAATAATATCAGCACCGCCCTCAATAAGCGCATGTGTAGCTTCGATATAATTGTCTTTAAGCTCATCAAAGGTAATGTTACGAAATGCAGGATCATTCACATTCGGTGAGATTGAGCAGGTACGAGATGTAGGACCCAATACACCTGCCACAAACCGTGGTTTATCAGGTGTCGAGTATTTCAAACATGCTTCTTTAGCAATTCGGGCTGCTTCACGGTTGATCTCAGGAACCAAGTCTTCCATATGATAGTCAGACATGGATACACGTGTACCATTAAAGCTATTGGTTTCAATAATGTCTGCACCAGCATCCAAGTATGCTTCATGAATCCCTTGGATAATGTCAGGCTGTGTCAGCACCAAAAGATCGTTATTGCCCTTGAGATCAGATGCCCAATCTGCAAAACGCTCACCTCGATAATCTGCTTCTTCCAGTTTATGGCGTTGGATCATGGTTCCCATCGCACCATCAATTATGAGAATACGTTGGGCAAGAAGCTCTTTTAACGTGGTAAGCGTAGACATTCAAACTCTCAATAAAATCGGATTTTAAAAATAGCGCTATGTTATCAGAATGTAGCGCGGCAAGGTATTCATCTTTGTCGATATGGATGATTTGAAAAATGAATGAATTTAATTAATTTTCAACTAAAAACAAAGTTCAGTTTGGAAAGTAAATATAAAAACAAAATAATGATTTTAATCACATTATTTTAATGAAAGTGTGATTTTTTTAAATTTATTTTTGTGGCAAAAATTATAAACTTGCTCAATGAATCACAAAATAATAAATGTGTTACATCTAAAATATAATCGATGATAAATGACGATAATTATCAAACCAAAATATTAAAAAGTTGATGATTCTCAAAGAAGCTTTGGAAAATAGAAAATCATTGCTGATCAAACAAAAGTTGGTTTTTTACTTTAAAAAGTGTACCAAAAAGTCAAATATTCATTCCAAAAAATCAATCATTTTCAGGTATGGCTGATTTTTTCGCATACGTTAGTAAAAGCATTGCAATGCCAATAAATAATGTTAACTATTACTCAGAACTATTCTAAAAACTTACGGTAATTATCAATGAATAAGACATATAAAGTTGTTTGGAACGAATCATTAGGCACATGGTGTGCAATTTCTGAAACTTCAAAGGTTCGTGGCAAACGCTCTTCTGGGAAAGCAATTGTTGCAAGTGCGGTGATCGTCGCTTCCACCATGTCAGGTGTGACATTCGCTGCTGATAATTATGTCAGTGTCAATGATGGTGGTGTACAGAGCGGAAACTACAATAATGATGGTGCTGGTGTTGATGGCTCTGTTGCGATTGGTCCAGATGCGAGTAGCTCAGGTGCTTCAGGTGTTGCGATTGGTAATAATGCCGATGTTCATGGTTATCAAGGTGTGGCAATAGGCAATAATGCGCAAGCAGGTTATCAAAGTATGGCTTTGGGTCATGACGCTATAGCAACGGCATTTAACAGTATGGCATTGGGTGGGAATTCGATTGCTTATACAGATGGTACCGCTTTAGGACAGGGCACCTATGCCAATAAGTTAGCAACAGCAATGGGCAATGGCTCTTTAGCGGTTGGGCTGGAAAGTACAGCCTATGGTTATAGTGCGCTTGCTGGTACAGACTCGTTTAGTCAACCATCAGCAGGTACAGATCCAGATACGATTGGGAAAGCTTATGCTACTGCAATGGGTTCAAGAGCGAAAGCATCTGCACAAGGTTCAACTGCGATCGGTGCAGGGAGTGTCGCTGAGGTCGAGAGTGGTGTTGCGCTAGGCAGTAGCTCTGTTGCCAATACAGCCGCTGGTGTTGCAGGTTATATTCCTACTGGTGCAAATCAAGCCCAGTTATCAGCCATCAATGCAACTCAATCGACATTGGGTGCAGTCAGTGTGGGAAGTGCAGGCAATACACGTCAAATTACCAATGTCGCTGCTGGTACAGTAGATACAGATGCAGTCAACCTTGCACAACTCAAAGCCGTTGAAACCCATTATGTCAGTATTAATGATGGTGGTACGCAAAGTGGAAACTATAATAATGATGGGGCTACAGGTAAAAATTCTTTAGCCGTAGGTATAGGTGCTACAGCAACTGGACCTAGTTCAATAGCAATAGGTACAGGCACTCAATCAATTGGTGATAATGCTACAACCTTAGGATTTGGTGCAGTTGCGTCTGGTGAGAGAGGTTTGGCAGCAGGATTCGGTAGTAATGTTTCTGGTGCGATTTCTGTAGCTGTAGGAAATCAAAATTCTGTTTCAGGTAATTTTAGTAGTGCCTTTGGATCAGATAATAATATTATTGGACAGAGTAGTTCTGCGATTGGTAATGGAAATAATGTCAGTGGATCTCATTCTACTGCTTTAGGTTCTTATAATAATATTACTGGTGCAGGATCTACAGCGATTGGAGTTTCAAGTACCGTTCAAGGTAATAATTCGTATACGCTTGGAGGAAATAATAGAATTCCAACAAGTAATACTTTTGCTTTCGGGAATAATCTTAATACTACTCAAGATAATAGCGTGATTCTAGGTAATGCATCGACTGACCGTGCAGCAACCACAGTAGATAAAGTACAATCAATGGTGAAGACTATACTGTTGCAGGAGCTGGCTCTGTGGCAAATGGTATCGTCAGTGTTGGTAAAGCAGGCGCTGAACGACAAATCATCAATGTGGCAGCAGGTGAAGTGAGTGCAACCAGTACCGATGCTATCAATGGTTCACAACTTTTTGCGACAAATAAAGCCATTGCCGATAGTCAAACTCATTATGTCAGTATTAATGATGGTGGTACGCAAAGTGGTAACTACAATAATGATGGGGCAATTGGTTCAAATACAGTTGCTATAGGCGTAAAAGCACAAGCAATAGGTGATAAATCTGTTGCAACAGGTAATGGAGCACAAAGTGGAGTAAAAAGTGTCTCTATTGGTGATAGTGCAGGTAGTGTAAAAGCAGAAGGTAGTATTGCTATTGGAAGTAGCGGGAATCAATCTGCTACGGGAGTACCTGGTTTTGGTACAGGTAGTTTAAGTGAAGGTTACGACCACATTGCAATTGGTACCGAAAGCGGTATAGGTGTAAAAGGGAACAATAACCTTGCGTTGGGCGGGGAAATGGGTAACAACGTCATTGGTTCCAGAAATACTGCACTTGGTGGGGAGTATTCTGGTAGTAATGTTACGGGCAATGACAATATTGTAATTGGTTCGAATGCAGGTAACAGCATTACAGCAAATCGTACACTGAGTATAGGATCGACCTCTAAAGCCAGTGCTGACGATGCAATAGCCATTGGTACAGGGGCGCAAAATACCAGCCCAGGTGGTATTGCGATTGGTCAAAATGCCAGTGTAATGCAGATCAATGCTTCTGGTGGTGGTGGAGGCGTAGCTATTGGCTTAAATGCTGTCGCTAATGGAGGAGCAGCTCAAGGTGGTGCGACTGCAATTGGTGCAGGGGCGCAGGCAACTAACAATGGTGCGATTGCAGTTGGTGCTAATCCTAACTATGCGACTTTGGCGACTGGCGTAGATGCACTTGCTTTAGGAGCAGCAGCACAAGCCAAAGTTGCGCAGAGTGTCGCTATAGGTGCTTTCAGTGAAGCTGTTCGCGATGTAGCTAATGAAACAGCTTATGTGGTACCACTAAGTACACCGATCTCAGCAACTAAAGCAATTGGCGAGTTGTCTGTGGGTAAGGTTGGAGGTGAGCGTCGTATTACTAACGTTGCTGCAGCAAGTCAAGACACAGATGCGGTAAACCTTTCACAACTCAAAGCAGCTCAGGCAGCAGCGACGACCCATTATGTCAGTGTCAATGATGGTGGTACGCAAAGTGGTAACTATAATAATGATGGGGCAAAAGGGCTAAATAGTTTGGCGATTGGTGTGGACTCAAATGCTATTGGTAGTAATAGTGTAGCAGTTGGTACAAGTAATACTGTGGAAATAAATAACGGAGTTGCATTAGGACTAGGAAATAAATTACTCACACATGATGGTTCAACAGCGATTGGTATAAACAATATCAGCAGTGGCTGGGGATCTGCTGTTATTGGGAATAATAACCAGTCTAAGGGAGATGCTAATCAGGCTTTAGGTAACGATAACCAAGTAGAAGGTAGATACAATACTTCTGTTGGTTATGCGAACAGCGTGAAAAGTGGTGAGGGATCTCAGGCCGTTGGAGCTACTAATAATGTTCAAGGATGGTCTTCAGGAGCTTTTGGAAGAACGAATGAAGTTAGTGGAAATGAAGCCTTTGCCCTTGGTAGCTCTAATAAACTAACGAGTAGCTATAGTATTATAGTTGGTCGAGGAAATAATATTGGAGGTGGAGAAGGCTCTTCAGTTGTTGGGAATAATAATAATGTTCAGGGATGGTCTTCAGGTACTTTGGGACAGAGCAATACGGTTAGAGGTAACGAATCCTATGCGGGAGGTAATGCAAATAACGTTCAAGCTGATTATAGCATGGTGTTAGGGCGTTATAACAAAATCAACAATGGATTTAGTTATGTTGTTGGTGACAGCAATATTGTTAATGGTTCTGGTGTTGGCATACTCGGAAATAGTAATACGGTAGCTCAAAATGATACTTATGTATTGGGTAGCGGTATTACAACAACTCAAGCCAACAGTGTTGTATTGGGCAATGCATCGACTGACCGAGCAGCAACCACAGTAGATAAAGTTACAATCAATGGTGAAGACTATACTGTTGCAGGAGCTGGCTCTGTGGCAAATGGTATCGTCAGTGTTGGTAAAGCAGGTGCTGAACGACAAATCATTAATGTAGCTGCTGGGGAAGTCAGTGCAACCAGTACCGATGCTATCAACGGTTCACAACTCTTTGCGACCAACAAAGCCATTGCAGATAGTCAAACCCATTATGTCAGTATTAATGACGGTGGTACGCAAAGTGGTAACTACAATAATGATGGGGCAAAAGGGACTAATAGTCTGGCGATTGGTGTGAATTCAAGTGCAACAGGTTCCAATAGTCTGGCGATTGGTTTGAATTCAAGTGCATCAGGAACCAATAGTATCGCAATGGGTGTAGGGAACCAAATGGAAGCTGAAGGTAATATTTCTTTTGGTAATGGGAATATTGCTAAGGGTGGGAATGGATCACAGGCTGTTGGAGAAGGTAATAATATTAATGGATGGGCTTCTGCTGCTTTTGGACGATACAATGAAGTTAATGGTAGTGAGTCCCTTGCTGCAGGTAGTGTTAATAAAGTAACGGGTGATTCTAATACTGTAGTTGGTCGAGGAAATAATGTTGGGGGGGGGAATGGCTCTTCCGTTTTTGGGGATGGTAATAATGTTCAAGGGTGGGGTGCCGGTGCTTTTGGACGTTACAATGAAGTTAGTGGAAGTGAAGTCTTTGCCCTAGGTAGTGTTAATAAAGTAACGGGTAGTCGTAATATTGCAGTTGGTCGAGCAAATAATGTTGGAAGTGGGGATGGCTCTTCAGCTTTTGGGGATGCTAATAATGTTCATGGATGGGGTTCTGGAGCTTTGGGAGGGAGTAATATAGTTGGTGGTAATGAATCCTACACAATAGGTAATACAAATAACGTTCAAGCTTATTATAGCATGGCACTAGGGCGTCATAACAAAATCAATAATGGATATAGTTATGTTGTTGGTGACAGCAATATTGTTAATGGTTCTGGTGTTGGCATACTTGGAAATAATAATACTGTAGCTCAAAATGATACTTATGTATTGGGTAGCGGTATTACAACTACTCAAGACAACAGTGTGATTCTAGGGAATGCATCAACTGACCGTGCAGCAACCACAGTAGATAAAGTTACAATCAATGGTGAAGACTATACTGTTGCAGGAGCTGGCTCTGTGGCAAATGGTATCGTCAGTGTTGGTAAAGCAGGTGCTGAACGACAAATCATCAATGTGGCAGCAGGTGAAGTGAGTGCAACCAGTACCGATGCAGTCAACGGTTCACAACTCTTTGCGACCAATAAAGCCATTGCAGATAGTCAAACCCATTATGTCAGTGTCAATGACGATGGAATACAAGGTGGAAACTACAATAATGATGGGGCGCAAGGGAAAAATTCTTTAGCGTTGGGCGTGGGTGCTAAAGCAACGGGTGAAAATGCAATTGCGATTGGTAATGTGACTACTGATGCAGCAAATAGTATTGCCATTGGTAATAATAATGTTTTAAGTAATACTGCTGGTGCAAGTACAGTCATTGGTAGCAATAACAATGTAACGGGCAATGAAGCCGTGGCTTTGGGTTCAAACAACACTGTAAAAGATTTCTCAGGTGTTGCGGTGGGTAGTTATAACCGTGCATTCGGTTATCGTTCTATTACGGTTGGTGCAGAAAACCAAACAGATGGTCAGTGGTCATCAGCAATTGGTCTTTGGAATACAGCTGGAGGGGAGCGTGCCACGGCTTTAGGTGCAAATAATAAGATTTTAGGTCGTCGTGCCTTGGGTGTCGGTGTTGTCAATGAAATCTCAAGTGCCAGTGAATATAGCTCAGCAATTGGTGCTTTTAATAAAATTACGGATAGCACCAAATCTTTAGCGGCTGGATTTAGTAATACTATCACTGGTGGTGATAACAACAATGTTTTAGGGAATGAAAATCAGCTCAATAACGCCAAAAATTCAACAGCAATTGGAAATAAAAATATCGTTGCTCAAGACAATACCCAAGTTCTTGGTAACAATGTTACAACGACCCAAGCCAATAGTGTGATTCTCGGGAATGCATCAACAGATCGTGCTGCAACCACAGTAGATAAAGTCACAATCAATGGTGAAGACTATACTGTTGCAGGAGCTGGCTCTGTGGCAAATGGTATCGTCAGTGTCGGTAAAGCAGGCGCTGAACGTCAGATCATCAATGTGGCGGCAGGAAAAGTCAGCAGTGACAGTACTGATGCAGTGAATGGTTCACAACTTTATGCTACTAATAAAGCCATCGCAGACAGTAAAACCCACTATATCAGTATCAATGATGGTGGCACACAAACTGGAAATTACAATAATGATGGGGCGATTGGTAAAAACTCAATTGCAATTGGTGTAGCCTCAAAAGCAGAGAACGAAAATA
Organism: Acinetobacter sp. WC-743; assembly: GCF_000335555.1. Taxonomy (NCBI): domain Bacteria; kingdom Pseudomonadati; phylum Pseudomonadota; class Gammaproteobacteria; order Moraxellales; family Moraxellaceae; genus Acinetobacter; species Acinetobacter sp. WC-743. The sequence goes on from NZ_AMFQ01000079.1 coordinate 53,314, forward strand.
GTGTTGCCCTTGGGACTAACGCTGTTTCAAACTATGGTGGTATTGCAATCGGGAGTGGAGTTAAAGCCTCTAATGGTGGTTCAACGGTTATAGGTAGCAATAGTGTTGCTTTAGCAAATAATGCACATGTTATTGGTACAAATAACCGTTCTGAGCAACAAAATAGTAGCATTTTAGGGAATGAAAATCAGATATTGACCTCAAGTGGTACAAGCCTTGCCATTGGAAACAACAATATATTAACCAGTGGTGGTGCAGCAACTTTAGGATTTGGTAACCAAGTTTCAGGCGCTAGCACGCTTGCGCTTGGTACTGGTAATAATGTGACAAATATGAATACTACAGCGGTTGGAATCGGAAATCAGATTTCAGGAAATGGCAGTATTGCATTGGGAACAGATAACACTGTTCAAAGTGATTCATCTGGGATTTTAGGTAGATATAATCAAGTTAATAAAGGTAGTGTAGCCTATGTTCTTGGACAGGCAAATAATGTTAGTGGTAGCTCTTCTGCTATAGTGGGTATCAGTAATATTGTTGCAAACAACAATACCTTTGTATTAGGTAATCAAGTTACTACTACTCAAGATAATAGCGTTATATTAGGAAATAAATCGACAGATCGAGCAGCGACTTCTGAGTCAAAAGTCAGCATTAATGGTCAAGACTATGCCTTTGCTGGTGTTGGCTCAGCTGCCAATGGTGTGGTCAGTGTCGGTAAAGCAGGCGCTGAACGTCAAATCATCAATGTGGCTGCAGGAAAAGTCAGCAGTGACAGTACTGATGCAGTGAATGGTTCACAACTTTATGCCACCAATCAAGCGATTACCGAAGTTGGAAAATCGGCAGCGGCAGCAAAAACTGAAGTTTAAGGTGACAACATTGTTGTGACCGAAACCCAAGGTAAAAATGGTCAAAGTGTTTACAACGTTGCAACTGCGAAAGAAGTGAGTTTTAACAAGACTACAGTAGGTACAGTGATCACCGACAGCGCAACAGGTAAAATCACAGGTTTGACTGCGGGTGAAGTGAGTGCGACCAGTACAGATGCGATAAATGGTTCACAACTTTATGCGACTAATCAAGCCATTGCAGACAGTAAAACCCATTATGTCAGCGTCAATGATGATGGTGTGCAAGCAGATAACTACAACAATGACGGTGCAACTGGTAAAAATGCACTGGCAGTCGGTGTAGGGAGTAAAGCAGCAGGTGAAAATGCTGTAGTGATTGGTTATAACAACAATGTTGCACAAGATAAAACGGTTGCATTAGGTAGTTCGATCACCACCACTCAAGCCAACAGT
>NZ_AMFQ01000080.1:0-248 GCF_000335555.1 Acinetobacter sp. WC-743
TGGTAAAGATGGTGAACCGACGCATAACTTCACGCCTGGTTATGAACTTCATGCCAAATATACGATTTTTGCAGAAGGTTGTCGTGGACATCTCGGTAAGCGTTTAATTGCAAAATACAACTTAGATCAAGATGCCGATCCGCAACATTATGGTATCGGGATTAAAGAGCTTTGGGAAATCGACCCTGCCAAACATAAACCAGGTTTGGTGATGCATGGTTCAGGTTGGCCACTTGCTGAAACTGGTT
>NZ_AMFQ01000081.1:0-335 GCF_000335555.1 Acinetobacter sp. WC-743
GTGCAGGCTCGAATGACAATGATACCGACTCAGCTTGGGTTGATGTATTGACGCCATGGGCAGGCGAAGGTTATGGAGCTCGCTTCCTACCGAGGATAGGAGAGATTGTTGTCATCGACTTCTTTGATGGCAATATTGACAGACCATTTGTGGTGGGTCGAATCCATGAAGCGCAACGCAGCCGAGCAAGTTTGATGACAAAGGCAAGTTGCCCGATACCAAGAATTGGCAGGGATTAAAAGCAAGGAATATCAGGGTAGTGGCTATAACCAACTGAGATTTGACGATACCACCAACCAGATCAGCAGTCAGTTACACAGCAGTCATGGCGCAAC
>NZ_AMFQ01000082.1:0-4473 GCF_000335555.1 Acinetobacter sp. WC-743
GACAGGCGCTCAAATTAATTCTGGTTCGGCAACGATTTCTCAAAATGGGCATACCCTGAATATTAATCAAAGTAGTCAAACACTGAGCACCAATTGGAACAGCTTTAACATTGGTCAAAATGCGACAGTCAATTTTAACCAAAATAATGCATCTTCAGTCGCAATTAACCATGTATTAGACAGTAATGCTTCGCAAATCATGGGGCGTTTAAATGCCAATGGTCAGGTGTTTCTGCTCAATCCTAATGGTGTGGTTTTCTCTAAAACCGCTCAAGTGAATGTTGGGGGATTGGTTGCTTCAACGTTAGCACTTACGGATCATGATATTCAAAATGGTCAATTCACTTTAAAAGGCGATGCCAATAGTCATGCAAGTATAGAAAATTATGGCACTATTCAAACTTTAAAAGGTGGAACAGTGGCGCTGATTGCGCCGAATGTTAAAAATACAGGTTCTATTACCACACCAAATGGAACTACGCATTTAACATCCGCTAGTCAAGTCACGCTTGCTTTACAAGATGGTTCATTGACCCAGTACCAAGTGGATCAAGGGGTTCTTAAAGGTTTAGTGGACAATGGAGGAGCAATTCTTGCTGATAATGGCGCAGTCTATTTAACTGCAAAAGCCAAAGACAGTTTAAGTAAAGCTGTGGTAAATCATTCAGGTATCATTGAAGCCAACCGTTTAAGTCAAAATGCCAAAGGCGAAATTATTCTACTGGGTGATATGCAAGCAGGCATGACGAGTGTCAGTGGTGTACTGAAAGCCGAAGGAAAAAATGGTCAAGATGGTGGGTTTATCGAAACCTCGGCAGCCGATGTCAGGATTGATCAAAGTACGGCTGTCTCCACTCGATCAGACAGCGCAAAAACAGGAACTTGGTTGATCGATCCAACAGATTTTAACATCAATGCGGGCAATGCCACACAAAGTAGTAGTGGGATTGGGGCAAAGACCTTAGCCAATAATCTTGCCAGCAATAATGTCACCTTACAAACCAGCGATACAGGTAGTCAAAAGGGTGATATCAATGTTAATGCGAGTGTGACTTGGGATAGTGCGAACAGCCTGACCTTAAATGCACACAATGACATTAATATCAATGCGGACATTACTGCGACCAACAGCGATGCCAAGCTCCATTTGATTTATGGGCAAGATACTGCCAATAGTAGCGCCAATTATTATTTAAAAAATGGTGCCAAAGTCAACTTACAAGCAGGTCAGAATTTTAGTACCCAAAAGGGAACCGATGCCACCATTAACTATCAAGTCATTACCTCTTTGGGGGTGGAAGGTTCAACCACAGGAACAGACTTACAAGGTATGAATGGTAACCTGAGTGGTAACTATGTTCTAGGTGCAAATATAGATGCTACTAGTGCATGGAACTGGAATGGTTATGGCGGGTTTCAACCAATCGGAGATTTAAATAATCCCTTTACAGGGCAACTGGATGGTTTGGGACATATAATTGATACTCTTCGAATGTATCGACCTAAACAGGATTATATTGGTTTAATTGGTTATGCCAACAATGCACAAATTCGTAATATTGGACTTTTAGGAGGGGGGCGTACTGGGAGAAATTATGTTGGTGGCATGGTTGGTCATCTGGTGGGTGGTAGTTTAAAGAATGTTTATTCGCTCGATAACGTTGAAGGAATGAATTATGTAGGTGGTTTAGTTGGTGTTAATTCAGGTAATATTGATAACGCTTATGCAACTGGTCTTATTTCAGGGGAGCGTGCTGTCGGTGGGCTAGTGGGTGAAAACAATAAAAATATTAAAAACGCCTATACGACTGGCGCTGTTTCAGGAAAAAAACAAGATGTTGGTGGTTTGATTGGTATTAATCGGGGAAATGTTAATAATACATATGCGACAGGTGTGGTATCTGCTCCAAGTTCTGTAGGGGGATTGATTGGTACGAATCTATCGGGTACGGTTCAAAATAGTTATTGGAACATTGAAACTACAGGGCAAAACAGCAGTGCCGCAGGACAAGGTTTAAACACCTTGCAAATGTTTCAAAAAGACAATATGCAAGGTTTTGACTTTGACGCAACTTGGGGCAATGCCAATAATCAAACCACGCCTTATTTAAAGCATTTAAGTGGTAACCAAGTTTTTAATAAAAATGATTTACCCACAGGTACAATAACGACCACAAATCGACCTGAACTTTATTCAGCGATTCTGACTTTAAATCAATTGCAAGATATCGCTAAATACCCAATTGGAAAGTTTTTGATTGGAAATAATATCGATGCTTCAGAGACTGTAGACTGGAATGGAGGAGCTGGATTTAAACCAATTGGAGAGTATGGTGGAACTTCTTTCTTTGGAGTATTGGATGGTTTAGGACATACGATTAATAAGCTCACCATTAATCGCCCAGATACAAATTTTGTGGGCTTAATTGGTGCAGGTGCAAATACGACGATAAAGAATTTAGGTATTGTCGATGCCAATATTTCGGGTCGATTATCTTCAGGTATTTTGGCGGGTTATTTATATGGTGATAATAATCAAATCAGTAATGTCTATACCACAGGAACATTTAGTGGCTGTAGTGCAGGTTTTTGTGGCGGGATCGTTGGTGTTTTGACTGGTACGGAAAACAAACTATCCAACAGTTTTTCCAGTGTCAATATCAATACAAAATGGTCTGAATATGGGGCTGTTGGTGGTCTGGTTGGTAGTGTTGGTGAAAAAGACAGAGTCACAATAGAGAATAGTTACTATACAGGAAATATTAACAGTTTAGCGGATAATGTCGGTGGCATTCTAGGAGGATTCTATGATGATACAGTATTAAATATAGATAATACCTATGTCACAGGAACGATCCAAGGAAAATCTAATGCTGGAAATATCGTGGGTAAAGGTAGTAATACCACCAATATAAACAATAGTTTTTGGAACCAAGACACGACTGGACAAAGCCTTGCCATTGGCAATAGTCAAGGGAGTCTTGTAAATACCTTAGGTTTAACAACAACCCAAATGCAAGACTTGAACACCTTTAAAAATGCAGGTTGGGATGTCGATGACGCAGGGGGTACTGGAAAAGTTTGGCGGATATATGCAGGGCAAACGACACCATTCTTAAGAAGCTTTTTAACTCAGTTTGATTTAAATACACTGGACGCCACTACGACCTATAACGGAAAAAATCAGACTTTAACTGATGTACTTGGTTTGGATGATAGTAAAATTTTTGGTGGTGCTGTTGGAGGCTATCGTAATGCTGGAACTTATGAGGATGCTTATTACTCTACTCAGCACGGTTACGATCTGATCGGTGCAAATAATACAGCAAGTGATGCAGTTTTAAAAATCAACCAAGCTAAACTAGATATCAATGCTGTAACTGATACGCGTGTATACGATGGAACAAAACAATCAACGGCTACGGTTGAGATCATCGGTGTACAAACAGGTGATAGCGTTACCGCAAAGCAGGTATTTGCGAGTCAAAATGCTGGAACACATCGTTTAGATATCGATGATATCGTTATTCAAGATGGGAACAATGGTAACAACTATGAAGTAGTGACCAATGCTACGACTGGAACGATTGATAAAGCCAAAGCTACGGTGACAGCGAATAGTTTAAACACTGTATATAACGGACAAGATCAAACAGCATCAGGCTTTACAGCAAGTGGTTTGGTGAATGGTGAAACTGAAACTGTGCTTTCAGGTGTGACGGCTACTGTTTCTGCTACAGATGCAGGCAGTTATACGAACAAAGCCAATGGTGTCGATAAAAACTATGACTTAACATTTGTCGATGGTGCCTTGGATATTGCCAAAGCCAAAGCAACAGTAACCGCCAATAGTTTAAACACGACCTATAATGGTAAAGATCAAACAGCATCAGGCTTTACAGCAAGTGGTTTAGTGAATGGTGAGACTGAAACTGTACTCACAGGTGTAACATCGTCATCAGTAACGGCTAAAGATGCAGGCAGTTATGTTCATACTGCATCAGGCGCAGATAAGAACTATGACTTAACCTTTGTTGATGGCGCATTGGATATTGCCAAAGCCAAAGCGACTGTAACTGCGAATAGTGTATCAACTGTTTATAACGGTAAAGATCAAACAGCATCAGGCTTTACAGCAAGTGGTTTAGTCAATGGTGAGGATGCATCAGTATTAGCAGGTGTAACATCATCGTCAGTAACGGCTAAAGATGCAGGTAATTATGTTCATACTGCATCAGGTACAGACAAGAACTATGACTTAACCTTTGTCGATGGCGCATTGGATATTGCCAAAGCCAAAGCAACAGTAACTGCAAATAGTTTAAACACTGTATATAACGGTAAAGATCAAACAGCATCAGGCTTTACTGCAACAGGTTTGGTCAATGGTGAAACTGAAACTGTACTTACAGGCGTGACGGCTACTGTTTCTGCTAAAGATGCAGGCAGTTATACGAACAAAGCCAATGGTGT
>NZ_AMFQ01000083.1:0-203 GCF_000335555.1 Acinetobacter sp. WC-743
CGGGATTAAAGAGCTTTGGGAAATCGACCCTGCCAAACATAAACCAGGTTTGGTGATGCATGGTTCAGGTTGGCCACTTGCTGAAACTGGTTCTTCAGGTGGTTGGTGGTTATATCACGCTGAAAACAACCAAGTGACTTTGGGTATGATTGTCGATTTATCTTATGAAAATCCACATATGTATCCATTTGCTGAAATGCAAC
>NZ_AMFQ01000084.1:0-16533 GCF_000335555.1 Acinetobacter sp. WC-743
TGATCATTAAGAGAATATGAAGAACAACTTGTGTGGATTTTTACTGATTGATTGATCGAAATATTATCATTGATTGTTGGTTTAAATTACTCGAAGTTTATTTGAGAGAATTTGTCAGTAATTGATGAGCCAGAATTGTGACCTTAAGTCACTAATGATTTTAACTGAAGAGTTTGATCATGGCTCAGATTGAACGCTGGCGGCAGGCTTAACACATGCAAGTCGAGCGGGGGAGATTGCTTCGGTAATTGACCTAGCGGCGGACGGGTGAGTAATACTTAGGAATCTGCCTATTAATGGGGGACAACATCTCGAAAGGGATGCTAATACCGCATACGCCCTACGGGGGAAAGCAGGGGATCACTTGTGACCTTGCGTTAATAGATGAGCCTAAGTCGGATTAGCTAGTTGGTGGGGTAAAGGCCTACCAAGGCGACGATCTGTAGCGGGTCTGAGAGGATGATCCGCCACACTGGGACTGAGACACGGCCCAGACTCCTACGGGAGGCAGCAGTGGGGAATATTGGACAATGGGGGGAACCCTGATCCAGCCATGCCGCGTGTGTGAAGAAGGCCTTATGGTTGTAAAGCACTTTAAGCGAGGAGGAGGCTCTTTTGGTTAATACCCAAGATGAGTGGACGTTACTCGCAGAATAAGCACCGGCTAACTCTGTGCCAGCAGCCGCGGTAATACAGAGGGTGCGAGCGTTAATCGGATTTACTGGGCGTAAAGCGTGCGTAGGCGGCTTTTTAAGTCGGATGTGAAATCCCCGAGCTTAACTTGGGAATTGCATTCGATACTGGGAGCTAGAGTATGGGAGAGGATGGTAGAATTCCAGGTGTAGCGGTGAAATGCGTAGAGATCTGGAGGAATACCGATGGCGAAGGCAGCCATCTGGCCTAATACTGACGCTGAGGTACGAAAGCATGGGGAGCAAACAGGATTAGATACCCTGGTAGTCCATGCCGTAAACGATGTCTACTAGCCGTTGGGGTCTTTGAGACTTTAGTGGCGCAGCTAACGCGATAAGTAGACCGCCTGGGGAGTACGGTCGCAAGACTAAAACTCAAATGAATTGACGGGGGCCCGCACAAGCGGTGGAGCATGTGGTTTAATTCGATGCAACGCGAAGAACCTTACCTGGTCTTGACATAGTAAGAACTTTCCAGAGATGGATTGGTGCCTTCGGGAACTTACATACAGGTGCTGCATGGCTGTCGTCAGCTCGTGTCGTGAGATGTTGGGTTAAGTCCCGCAACGAGCGCAACCCTTTTCCTTACTTGCCAGCATTTCGGATGGGAACTTTAAGGATACTGCCAGTGACAAACTGGAGGAAGGCGGGGACGACGTCAAGTCATCATGGCCCTTACGACCAGGGCTACACACGTGCTACAATGGTCGGTACAAAGGGTTGCTACCTAGCGATAGGATGCTAATCTCAAAAAGCCGATCGTAGTCCGGATTGGAGTCTGCAACTCGACTCCATGAAGTCGGAATCGCTAGTAATCGCGGATCAGAATGCCGCGGTGAATACGTTCCCGGGCCTTGTACACACCGCCCGTCACACCATGGGAGTTTGTTGCACCAGAAGTAGGTAGTCTAACCGTAAGGAGGACGCTTACCACGGTGTGGCCGATGACTGGGGTGAAGTCGTAACAAGGTAGCCGTAGGGGAACCTGCGGCTGGATCACCTCCTTAACGAAAGATTGACGATTGGTAAGAATCCACAACAAGTTGTTCTTCATTGATGTATCTGAGGGTCTGTAGCTCAGTTGGTTAGAGCACACGCTTGATAAGCGTGGGGTCACAAGTTCAAGTCTTGTCAGACCCACCAAGTCTACTGAACACAGAAGAGCAGATATATTAAGATCTTAAGCTGGGGACTTAGCTTAGTTGGTAGAGCGCCTGCTTTGCACGCAGGAGGTCAGGAGTTCGACTCTCCTAGTCTCCACCACTACTACGCAGTTACCTGATTAAAAAAAGATTGATTATAGAAATTAATGAACTGAAGTTTATAGAGTTTATTAACTTCTGTGATTTATCACAGTGAACTACTCGCTGACGAGGCGGTAGAGAATCATTAACAGAATATATTTGAGTTGAAATAATTGTTTAACTCGTTTTATGAAGCTTAACAAGCAATTGTTAAAGCGGAATGAAATGAGAACTAGCGATAAAACTGAATCAAGCGTTTTGGTATATGAATTAAATTGAAGCTGTACAGTGATTAAGTTCACAGGCAACAAATAGAAGTGGTTAAATCCACATTGTTGATCCTCCTTGTAGGGATTAACGACTGTTTGGGGTTGTATAGTCAAGTAATTAAGTGCATGTGGTGGATGCCTTGGCAGTCAGAGGCGATGAAAGACGTAATAGCCTGCGATAAGCTTCGGGGAGGCGGCAAATATCCTGTGATCCGGAGATTTCTGAATGGGGAAACCCACTTACCATAAGGTAGGTATCGCATGATGAATACATAGTCATGCGAGGCGAACGAGGGGAAGTGAAACATCTCAGTACCCTTAGGAAAAGAAATCAATTGAGATTCCCTCAGTAGCGGCGAGCGAACGGGGATCAGCCCATTAAGTTATATGTGTATTAGCGGAAAGCTCTGGGAAGTGCTACCGTAGAGGGTGATAGTCCCGTACACGAAAGTGCACATATAATGATGACGAGTAGGGCGAGGCACGTGAAACCTTGTCTGAATATGGGGGGACCATCCTCCAAGGCTAAATACTCCTGACTGACCGATAGTGAACCAGTACCGTGAGGGAAAGGCGAAAAGAACCCCTGTGAGGGGAGTGAAATAGATCCTGAAACCGCATGCATACAAGCAGTGGGAGCCGACTTGTTCGGTGACTGCGTACCTTTTGTATAATGGGTCAGCGACTTATATTCAGTAGCAAGGTTAACCGTATAGGGGAGCCGTAGAGAAATCGAGTCTTAATAGGGCGTTTAGTTGCTGGGTATAGACCCGAAACCGGGTGATCTATCCATGAGCAGGTTGAAGGTTGGGTAACACTAACTGGAGGACCGAACCCACTGTCGTTGAAAAGCCAGGGGATGACTTGTGGATAGGGGTGAAAGGCTAATCAAACTCGGTGATAGCTGGTTCTCCCCGAAAGCTATTTAGGTAGCGCCTCGGACGAATACCATAGGGGGTAGAGCACTGTTTCGGCTAGGGGGTCATCCCGACTTACCAAACCGATGCAAACTCCGAATACCTATGAGTACTATCCGGGAGACAGACTGCGGGTGCTAACGTCCGTAGTCAAGAGGAAAACAATCCAGACCGCCAGCTAAGGCCCCAAAATTATAGTTAAGTGGGAAACGATGTGGGAAGGCATAGACAGCTAGGAGGTTGGCTTAGAAGCAGCCACCCTTTAAAGAAAGCGTAATAGCTCACTAGTCGAGTCGGCCTGCGCGGAAGATGTAACGGGGCTAAAACTATATGCCGAAGCTGCGGATGTATACATTGTATACGTGGTAGGGGAGCGTTCTGTAAGCCGATGAAGGTGTGTTGAGAAGCATGCTGGAGGTATCAGAAGTGCGAATGCTGACGTGAGTAACGACAAAACGGGTGAAAAACCCGTTCGCTGAAAGACCAAGGGTTCCAGTCCAACGTTAATCGGGGCTGGGTGAGTCGACCCCTAAGGCGAGGCCGAGAGGCGTAGTCGATGGGAAATTGGTTAATATTCCAATACTTCTGTGTAATGCGATGAGAGGACGGAGAAAGTTAAGTCAGCCTGGCGTTGGTTGTCCAGGTGAAAGGTTGTAGGCATGCATCTTAGGCAAATCCGGGGTGCTCTATGCTGAGAACTGATAGCAAGCGAGTTTACTCGTGAAGTGGCTGATACTATGCTTCCAGGAAAAGTCTCTAAGCTTCAGTTACACAGGAATCGTACCCGAAACCGACACAGGTGGTCAGGTCGAGTAGACCAAAGCGCTTGAGAGAACTCTGCTGAAGGAACTAGGCAAAATGGTACCGTAACTTCGGGAGAAGGTACGCTGCTGACGGTGATAGGACTTGCTCCTTGAGCTATTGGCAGCCACAGAAACCAGGCCCCTGCAACTGTTTATTAAAAACATAGCACTCTGCAAACACGAAAGTGGACGTATAGGGTGTGATGCCTGCCCGGTGCTGGAAGGTTAATTGATGGGGTTAGCGTAAGCGAAGCTCTTGATCGAAGCCCCAGTAAACGGCGGCCGTAACTATAACGGTCCTAAGGTAGCGAAATTCCTTGTCGGGTAAGTTCCGACCTGCACGAATGGCATAATGATGGGGGCGCTGTCTCCAGCAGAGGCTCAGTGAAATCGAAATCGCCGTGAAGATGCGGTGTACCCGCGGCTAGACGGAAAGACCCCGTGAACCTTTACTGCAGCTTGACATTGAACTTTGATCTTACTTGTGTAGGATAGGTGGGAGGCTTAGAAGTAGCGACGCCAGTTGCTATGGAGCCATCCTTGAAATACCACCCTGGTAATATTGAGGTTCTAACTCTGTCCCGTTATCCGGGACGAGGACCATGTCTGGTGGGTAGTTTGACTGGGGCGGTCTCCTCCTAAAGAGTAACGGAGGAGTACGAAGGTGCGCTCAGCGTGGTCGGAAATCACGCGTAGAGTATAAAGGCAAAAGCGCGCTTAACTGCGAGACCCACAAGTCGAGCAGGTACGAAAGTAGGTCTTAGTGATCCGGTGGTTCTGTATGGAAGGGCCATCGCTCAACGGATAAAAGGTACTCTGGGGATAACAGGCTGATACCGCCCAAGAGTTCATATCGACGGCGGTGTTTGGCACCTCGATGTCGGCTCATCTCATCCTGGGGCTGAAGCAGGTCCCAAGGGTATGGCTGTTCGCCATTTAAAGAGGTACGCGAGCTGGGTTTAGAACGTCGTGAGACAGTTCGGTCCCTATCTACCGTGGGCGTTGGAAATTTGAGAGGATCTGCTCCTAGTACGAGAGGACCAGAGTGGACGAACCTCTGGTGTACCGGTTGTGACGCCAGTCGCATCGCCGGGTAGCTATGTTCGGAAGGGATAACCGCTGAAAGCATCTAAGCGGGAAGCCTACCTCAAGATAAGATTTCCCTAGGACTTTATGTCCTCTAAAGAGCCGTTGAAGACTACGACGTTGATAGGTTGGATGTGGAAGTGCGGTGACGCATGAAGCTGACCAATACTAATTGCTCGTGAGGCTTGACTATACAACACCCAAGCAGTTGTATTGAAGCATCATTTGATTCATAAAAGATCAAAGAAACTTGATTTAGTTGTAAAGCTAGTTACATGAGCGAGGAATAAACAAACATTAATTATGTTTGTCCGAGCGCAAGACATAAAGCTATGCTTTATGTTAAAATCAACTCAAATGTTCTTCTGTTAAACTCATTTGGAACAAAGTAAGGCATACCCATAAGACCCGAAAAAGTCCATAACAGTTTGCTGGCGACAATAGCAAGAGTGAACCACCTGATCCCTTCCCGAACTCAGAAGTGAAACCTCTTAGCGCTGATGGTAGTGTGGGGTTACCCATGTGAGAGTAAGTCATCGCCAGCTTTTAATTCTTAAAACACCCTCAACTAAAATGTTGAGGGTGTTTTTTTATGCGTGGAGGAAAGTGAAAATAGAAATGATGAAAAGGAAGAAAAAAGCTATATGGCATAATTATTTTAGGGGCGCGTTTATTGAAATGGATGTAATACATGCATTTCACGCCATTGAGGCACGCTGTACTTTGTGTTAAAAAAGAATCACTAATGATAAGAAAATAATCAATATGCTCATTTTCCAATTTTTCTTCACCGATTATGATGGTGATGAGGTTTTACCCGCTCAAACTCAATATGCATCTATAGATGAAATCATAGAACTTATGCAATCTGTTTTAATTCGACCGGAAAACTTTTTGGGGATTGTCGATAAAAATGATCGAACTTTACAGTTTATTGTAAACTCTGATTATTCATTAGATGCAGATATTCCAATACCTGATCAAAAAGGCTCTTATACAAAAAGGTTAAGCTTAGAAGAAGCGATTAAGATTGTGCAGAAACAGACAGAGTACATTCAACTTGATGCAATTGAAGGCATGACTTTCATGAAGTGGTAGATTTTTAACGGGTAATTCGATTTCGTTCAATTGTTTTAACTAGAAAAATAAAAATCCTCAGACATCCTTGCCTGAGGGTTTTATATTGGTAATACACTAGATATCTAAAAAATTCGTCAGCGTATCTAAGAAAATGCTGAGATCATCGACTTCAAGATAACGGTTTTAATCATTAAAAGTGTGCATTTAAGCCAATATATGGACCTTTAAAATCTAATTTGTACTTTAGATCATCTTTATCAGCATCAATATTCAGATAGCGATAGCCTACTTTAGCGCCAACATCTAAAAGCAGACTTTGTACAAAATTATATTGAAGCTCTGCTTGTACATCGGTCATTGTTGTATCTCCGTCACCTCCAACAACAATTTCTCCTTTAGTACTCAAACCTGTAAATGGTAATTTTCCACCTATAGATGCATAGGCGATAGGTACATTGCCAGAAATAGTGTTATTAACGTACTGAAGTGCATCATATTGCTTAATATCACTATCAACATTTGCGAGACCAAAACCTATATCGGCGCTCACGATATTATCAAGTATTTCATAATACAAAATATAATCTGTATTGGTGAATTTAACTTTATCGGAGTTAGGTGAACTCGTATTGTTCTCCGTTGTACTATCTATATTGGTGTATTTAATTTTGACATTAGGTAAAAGAGGAATAGGGTGTTCAAAAGCTATAGAAGCTTGAATACCATTATCTCGATCAATATCATTCTCACTATTTAAGGGCTTGGTATTTTTAATTTTCCCATCGTAAGACCAGTAACTTACATCACCAGTTAAACCAATAAAATCAGCTTGGGCAAATGAGCTTAAACCTAGTGCTGCAATAAATAATGGCAATTGAATAGCTTTCATATTTCCTTCTTGATGAAATAATTTTTCATCTGATATTTTTGTTACTTAAATAGGATTCAATACAGCAGAAACTGTGGGCATGATATAGAGGTTTATCAAATTTTGCATTATTAAAAAAGATGAAATCGAGGATATAACATGAGTGAGACTATTGACGATACAGTGTTTGAACTACCACTTTATGTCGCAAATAAGGCAGTAAAAACAGGGAAATGGCTCGAGGTCTATGACAAGTTTTCTGGTCAGCTATATGCAAAAGTCGCTTTAGCTGATGCAAAAACCTTAGAAAAATCGATCAGTGCAGCAGTAAACGCTGAAAAGGAAATGGCAGCACTGAAACCCTTTCAAAAGCAAAAAATACTTTTACACTGTGTTGGTCGTTTTAAAGAATTGCGTGAAGAATTAACTCAGCTTTTGATTGTGGAAGGTGGAAAACCAAAACTTGCTGCCGCAGCAGAAGTTGAGAGATTGATTAATACTTTTCAACTTGCAGCAGATGCCGTATCCACGATGAGTAATGGTCATTTGATGCCTTTAGCCGTGACTGCTGCTGCATCGGGATATCGAGGTATGGTACAGCATGTACCGATTGGCGCAATTTCCTTAATTAGCCCTTTTAATTTTCCGCTGAATTTAACTGCACATAAAATAGCACCTGCGATAGCAGCAGGTTGTCCATTTGTACTCAAACCAGCCAGTTTGACACCCATTTCTGCATTAAAAATCGCAGAAATTTTAGCGGAAACAGATTTGCCTAAAGGTGCATTTTCAGTTTTACCTTGTCCGCGTGAACATGCGGATGTGTTGGTGACTGATGATCGTTTTAAATTATTAAGTTTTACTGGCTCGGATCAAGTTGGTTGGGATATGAAAGCGCGAGCAGGACGTAAAAAAGTTACCTTAGAGTTAGGGGGTAATGCCGCTGTTTTGATTGAGCCAGATACAGAGCTCAATGATGCACTGTTTGATCGAGTGATAAGTGGTGCATATAGTCATGCTGGTCAAGTCTGTATCAGTGTGCAACGGATTCTTGTTCATGCCGATATTTATACAGAGTTTAAGAAGAAGTTGGTAGCGAAACTGAAAAAGATACGTGCAGCAGATCCAAGTTTAGAAACCACAATTGTTGGTCCAATGATTAAAGCATCTGAAGCACTCCGATTAAAAAAATGGTTAGACAAAGCAGAGAAAAAAGGCACTAAAATTTTATTGGGTGGTGCTTTATCAGGTGTTTTATTTGAGCCAACGTTGCTAGAAAATGTAGACGAGTCACTTGAGATTTATCAAAATGAAGCATTTGGTCCAGTGGCAATTTTAGAAAAGTATAGAAACTTTGAAAAAGGGATTGAGATCATTAACACAAGTCGTTTTGGTCTACAGGCAGGGATCTATACACAAAATCTCAATAAAATGCTCTATGCATGGGATCATTTAGAAGTGGGTGGGGTAATTATCAATGATATACCGACTTTTAGAGTGGATAATATGCCTTATGGAGGTGTCAAAGATTCAGGGCTGGGACGTGAAGGTATTCAATTCGCTATTCGTGACATGCAAGAAGAGCGCTTGCTTGTGATTAAACAATAAGCCATATTAAAGGAGCCTCGGCTCCTTGTTTTGTTAATTTTTTGAATAGAGTGAAAAATGATAATAAAAACTTTACCTCAGTGGATTTCATTGGTTTTCCTGTCCTTAGTTAGTGTGCAAATTTGGGCATTTCAGGCTGAAAAACTAGTCAATGACGCGCGATCACAAATCTGGAAAACACTTTATTATGATCCGAGCTATACTCAACTCAAGTATCCAATGGGCGATGTACCTTTGGTCAAAGGTGTATGTACTGATGTGGTGATTCGTGCTTTACGTCATCAAAACATTGATTTACAAAAGTTGATTCATGAGGATATGCAACGAAATTTTAAAAAATATCCGCAAAAGTGGGGTTTAAAATCGACTGATAAAAATATTGATCATCGACGGGTACCCAACATCATGACTTATTTTCAACGACAAGGTTATCAAGTCAATGATCAGAAATATCAAGCGGGTGATATTGTCACTTGGGATTTAGGCAAAGGACTCACACACATTGGCATTATTTCAGATAAGACAACACTTTTATCCAAAACCCCTTTGGTGATTCATAACATTGGTTATGGAACACGTGAAAACGATATTTTATTGAGCTATAAAATTATAGGGCATTATCGTTTACCTAAAAACTCAAGTCCCTAATAGACCATTGATCATAAAAAGATTTTGGGCAACTTTTAAATCAAGCAAAGCGATTCATCTTGAAATTCTTAGGACGCTTTAGAAAAAAATCTATGCTTTTAAGTTTGTTAGAGCAGACGGCTTTTATGGTTTAAATAGACTCTTTTTTGTAATGCCTTAACTTATTTCTTTCTGTTGTAGGGCGTGCAAAATAGTTTTTTTACTCAAATAAAAAGTTGTTAAAAATATTCTCCCTAGGGAATATCAGGCGTATCTTTCCAAGTGTTGATAAGCAATTGGTGATCGTCTCAGTTCATGATTAAAAGTTCATTTATGGTCGATCAATCAAAAAATAAAAGAATTGAGATCCGTATATAATACTTATCTTTTTACTTAACACGTCTAGAAAGCTGAAATTAACAGTAAATCAGATCATTATTTCGACAGGGTGAGATAAAAAATAACCATAAGAGATAAATGGTATAAAAAAGCCAAGAAAATTGTCACAATTTACAGATAAATCGATATAAAACAGGTATTGTTAGTCCATTAAACAGTCGTTTTCTATTGAAGCGCTTTAACCAAGCAATCAACACAATGACTGGTTTGGAATAACAACAAAGTGCTCAAAAGGTGCTGTTTTATTCGAACAACAAAATTTTAAAATTGGTACTTCTTTTGCTCGCAGATGACAATGACAAAAAGCGGCATTGGAGGACATCTACAGAATTAGGTGTTTTATGACAGAATCTCGTGAAAACTGGACATCACGATCGGGTTTTATTATTGCAGCTGTTGGATCGGCTGTGGGTTTAGGTAATATTTGGCGTTTTCCTTATGTTGCTTATGAAAATGGTGGTGGTGCATTTTTAATTCCTTATTTAATAGCATTAATTACTGCTGGTTTACCTCTATTATTTTTGGATTATGCAACAGGGCATAAAAGCAATAACTCTCCACCTAAAGCGTATCGTGCTTTATTCAAAGGAGGTGAAACTTTAGGTTGGTGGCAAGTCTGTGTCTGTATCATTATTGGTTTATATTATGCCAGTGTGCTGACTTGGGCAGGCAGTTATGTGTACTTCTCTATTGGTCAGTTATGGGGAAATGATCCTGAAAATTTCTTCTTTAATACCTATCTACAAACATCTAAAGCAACTGGTTTTGATTTCCAATTTGTAGGTCATTTATTTTGGCCTATCGTTGGAATTTGGGCACTTACTCTGATCATTTTATTTGGTGGTGTCAAGAAAGGTGTTGAATTCTCGAACAAAATTTTCATGCCATTATTGTTTATTCTATTCACTATTCTTGTGATTCAGGCATTACGCTTACCAGGTGCAGTGCAAGGTTTGAATGCATTCTTTACCCCAAACTGGGCAGCGATGTGGGACTATAAAGTTTGGCTCGCGGCATTTGGTCATACTTTCTTTTCTCTTTCAGTTGGTTTCGGGATCATGGTGACCTATGCATCTTATCTTAAACCGAAAACCAACTTGACTGGTTCTGGTCTGATTGTTGGTTTTGCCAATGCGTCAACTGAAATCTTGGCAGGTATTGGTATTTTTGCTGCGCTTGGTTTTATGGCATTTGCAGCAGGGAAGCCTGTTGATCAAGTCGTGAGTGGTGGTATCGGTTTGGCATTTATTGCGTTCCCTAAAATCATTTCGAGTTTAGGAGCAGGTGCTGATTTATTTGGTTTATTGTTCTTCTCTTCTTTATTTGTGGCTGGTATTTCTTCAATGGTGAGTATCCTTGAAGTACCCATTGCGGCAATGCAAGACAAGTTAAAGTGGGGACGTAAAAAAGCCGTAACCATCATTGGTGGTGGTAGTGCGATTGTTTCGATCTTCTTATTTTCAAGTGTGAATGCAATTAAACTGGTTGATATTGTCGATCATTTTATCAACAATATTGGTATTATTGGTGGTGCACTATTGTCAATTATTGCAGTGGCATGGTTTAAACGTTCTGCATTGATTGAGTTGCGTGATCATGTGAATCGTATTTCAACTGTTCAATTAGGTAAAGGTTGGGATTTCACATTAACCGTCATCACTTCTTTGATTTTGCTGGTAACTTTATGTATGACCATTTTTAGTTTGATTAAAAATGGATACGATACATATAGTGCAAGTATGTTGATGTTCTTTGGTTGGGGCAGTGTGATTTTCTGTGCTGTGGTGGCTTTAGTACTCAGCAAGATGAAAGATCGATAGGAGCAGCAAAATGAATACATCAGCTATTATTATGATGATTATTTCAATGGTGTTTTTATGGGGAGGATTAATTCTCTCGATCTTACACCTCATGAAAAATCCTGAAGAATTAGATGAGGTTCTTGAAGAAGTTAAAGATCAACATACGCTTTGATTTAACTATTCATCTAAAGTCAAAAAAGCAGGCTATATTGCCTGCTTTTTTAGTCTGTTAAGCGAGTTTTTTGATTCGACAATAATAAAAACCATCACCATGATCAGTTTGCGGAAGTAATTGACGACCATGGATTTGTTCAATTCCCCAATCAGCATCAATTTTTATTTCTTCGGCATCTGTATGTTCTGCAAAGAATTCCACCATTTGTTGTTCATTTTCTGCTTTAAGAATTGAACAGGTGATATAAAGCAGGGTTCCACCGACTTTGAGTTGTTGCCACATATGATTCAAAATTTGCTTTTGCAAATCGACCACTTGTTGAATGTCTGTAGACTGTCTGAGTAAGCGAATATCTGGGTGACGACGCATTACACCGATTGCAGAACAAGGTGCATCTAGAATAATGCAATCTACAGGTTGCGTATAAGTCCATGTTGTAGCATCAGCTGTGATGATTTCTACGTCAGCATAGGCATTTAATTCTAGACGTTCCAAATTTTCAGAAACACGTAAGAGGCGTTTAGCATCATGATCAAGCGCAATTAATTTTTGTGGATTAAAGCGCTCTAAAATATGTGCTGTCTTTCCACCAGGCGCTGCACATGCATCGATAATAATTTTATCATCTAAATTTGGTAACAAGGTGGCACAGAGTTGAGCGTGTTCATCTTGAACGGAAAATCCACCTTCTTCAAAGCCCGGCAAATGGGTAATATTTCCAGTTTGTTCGAGTACAATACCAACATCAGAAAGCATACAAGGTCGAGCATCAATCTGTTCTTCCTCTAAGATATCTAGATATTCATCACGACTAATCTGACGTTCATTGATACGCAAAGTCAGTGGTGCAACTTGTTTTAAGTTTTGACAGATTTCATCAACTTGGTTTGTCCAATCTTTTTTTAGTCGTTTGAACAGCCAACTCGGTAAGCCATGCGTTTGACTCAGCGCAGTTTCAAATTCTGATGTTTCACGTGAAACACGACGAAGGATAGCATTGACCAAGCCGCTCATTGGCTCAAATCCTAGTTGTTTAGCTGCATTGACTGTTTCTGAAATCGCTGCATGTGCAGGAATACGCGTACATAAGAGTTGGTATAACCCAAGATATAAGCAACTTTCAAGCGCTTCATTGTCCAATGGTTTTGTTAATAGCGGAAGCGTAACGGCTTTTAAGGAATACCATTGACGTAGGCAGCCCAATGTTAGTTCATGGTATAAACCACGATCACGTTCAGAAACGGTGTTGATATGTTGGTTCAACACAGATGCTAAAGATTGACCATTTTGAACAGCAACAAGGGTTTTAATCACTTGGGCACGCAAATTCAAATTTTTTGCAGAGGATTGAATTTGACTCATGCGAATTGATGTCCTACAGATAGTTTATGACCTTGGATGATTTGAACGGGATTAACGGCTTTGCCTCCAGGCCACTGTAAACTGGTGAGACAAACTACGCCTTCACCACAGACCACATGTACGCCTTGCTTGTCCATTTCAATAATCGTTCCGACGTCTTCACCTTTTGCAATTACATCAGAAATTGTTGCATTCCAGATTCGTAGATTATTGCTTTCATCAATTGGAGTAAAGGCAACAGGCCAAGGGTTAAATGCGCGGATAGTGCGGTCAATTTCAATAGCAGATTTGCGCCAATCAATCTGGGCTTCTGCCTTAGTCAGTTTGTGGGCGTAAACGGTGAATTGTTCGTCTTGAACTTCACGTGCTTCTAAGTATTGTAGTAATTTTTGCTCTGATTCAAGCACTGTGCAGATTGCTTGAGCACCTTGAGTTGCAAGTTTTTCATACAAGCTTGCGGAAGTATCCATTGTTGTAATTGGGCAAAGGGTTTTATACAACATGTCCCCTGTATCTAATCCAGCTGCCATTTTCATAATTGTCACCCCAGTTTCAGTATCACCTGTGGCAATTGCACGCTGAATGGGCGCAGCACCACGCCAACGAGGTAATAATGAACCATGAATATTTAAACAACCGTATTTAGGTGTGTCTAAAATACTTTGGGGCAAGATTAAACCATAAGCAGCAACCACCATCACATCAGCACCTAAAGCTGCAAGCTCCTGTTGAGCCGCTAAGCCTTCTTCAGTGGATGCCTTGAAATGCAGGGGTTGATAAACAGGTAAATCATGCGTTAACGCAAGTTGTTTTACTGCTGAAGCTGTCAATTTTTGTCCACGACCTGACTTACGGTCCGGTTGAGTATACACAGCGACGATTTCGTGGTCAGTTTGAATCAGTGCGGCTAATGCTGAAGCTGCAAATTCGGGTGTGCCTGCAAAAATGATCTTCAAAGGTTGTGCTCAGATTAAATTTTAAAGTCAATTATAGCAAACATGGTTCTATGGTGGGATTTTCAAATGAAAATTTGATTTTCTCCAAATGTGAAAATTAATTATATTATTTTGACACAAAGCTATTTATTTATGATTTTGACGTATCTATAGATCTGATATGTTTCTTTTGATTAATGAATTTGATGATATTTTGATCGCAGTATGGGTGATATTAAGAAAATAATGTGATTTAAGTCACATTTAATAGACTATGTTTTATAAAAATTAGAATCATTTTTTAGAGTATGGTTTCTTACATATTGAAATAATGATCTGTTTTTTTTGTGTTTTGTAAAGTTTTTCTAAACAAAATTAATAAATATTACTCAGAAAAACACAAAGTAGTGAAAGATAAAAATAAAAAGCTATTAAGAAAAATTGTAAACACAAAGAATGTAAACTTAATAAAATATAATTTTGAGGAATGTGTCACACTTATTTTTAACAAATGTGACAAAATTTGTCACATAATTAATTAGAAATAATGTGATTTTAGTAAAACTTTACAATACTGAAGATAAATATAACTCTATGTTTTTTAAATGTAAAATATTAAAAATGTAAAATAATATAGCTTAATTTCAAAAAAATTAAACCAATTGGTTTAAAAGTTAAAAAAAGTGAAATATATCTCATTTTTTTGATTGCTTTCATTGTATGTAAATTGTTAAATAAAAAAAATTGTACATTTTATATGCATTGTTAAAGCAGAACCTACTGTCAAAAATGCATCTCCTAAGGAAAAGTGATATGAATAAAATCTACAAAGTGATTTGGAATGCGACTTTGTTGGCATGGGTTGCAGTATCTGAATTGGCAAAAGGGAAAACCAAATCTTCTAAAGTAACGGGAATTATTGGCGCTGCGACAGTTAGCTTGATGGTAACGTTTAGTCCTGAAGCATCTGCAGCGATCATAAATACGGATACAAGTTGTGTAACAGGTTCTGCTGGGGCTGTAGGAAATATAAATCCTGGAACTACAGGTTCACAAGCAACTGATGGTTCGGGAACATATTCTTTGGTTGCAGGCTGTAATGCCAAAGGGAACAATAATCTTGCTGCAACAGTATTTGGAAGCTTCTCAGAAGTTACGGGGACAGCAGGAACAGCTTTAGGTCACAATAGTCAAGCCAATGCTTTTGGTACAGCTGTAGGTGTTGAGAGTCGCGCTACTGCTGCTGGGAGTACGGCAATTGGTGAAGGCACTCAGTCAACTGGGCAAAATGCTGTGGCATTGGGTGGTACTGCGACAGGGACTGCTGCAGGAAATGTATTATCTGTGGCAAATGCTGTTACGGCTTCTGGTAGCGGTGCTGTGGCTATCGGTGGTAATGCAACGAGAGGCGCTCAGTCTGCTGGAACGGATGCTGTTGCAATTGGTGCACAGTCTACTGTCGCAGCAGCTGGTACTGGTGCAGTGGCTTTGGGTGCAAGAAGTAATGCTTCGGCGGCTACTACTGTGGCTATAGGGGATGGGGCAAATGCATCAATTGCAGGTAGTATTGCTTTAGGAGCTAGCTCAACGACTTCTGCATCCGTAAATAGTACAGCACAAACAATCAATGGTAAATCTTACACAGCAACTGGTACTGCAAGTACAGGTGTTGTAAGTGTTGGTTCTGGTTCAATAAAGCGACAAATACAAAATGTTGCAGCGGGTCAAGTCACAGCTTCTAGCACAGATGCAGTGAATGGCAGTCAATTATTCAATACAAATACTGAGTTAGCTAAGGTTGCGACAGATACAGCTGCGGCTTTAGGCGGTGGCGCAGCTGCTGGTACGACGGCTGGTGGTATAACAGCTCCAAGCTATACAATCACAAAAACAGATGCAAGCACAACAACTGTCAACAATGTTGGCGCAGCAGTGAATGCGTTAAACAATGAGGTAGTTAAAGCAATTACCTTCAACGGAACCACAGGAACGACCAACCAGAAATTAGGTTCATCTATTGCAGTGATTGGCGATAGTAAAAATATTTCTACTGCGGTTACTACAAATCAAATTAAAGTTTCTATTTCTGATAATCCAACTTTTACAACAGTTACTACTGGGAATAGTAAATTAGATAATACTGGTTTAACCATTACTGGTGGTCCAAGTGTTACAACTGGTGGCATTAATGCAGCCAATACTGTAAATCAGTAATGTTGCTGCACCAACAGCAGGTACAGATGCGACCAACAAGACTTATGTAGACTCAAAAGCAGCGGCATCAAGAACAGAAGTAGCAGCTGGAAGCAATGTATCTGGTGTAGTAAAAACGACAGGTGCAAACGGTCAAGACGTTTATACAGTAAATGCCAATGGTACGACTGCATCAGCAGGTTCTTCAGCAGTTACCGTAACACCAGGCACGAAAGATGCAAATAATGTCACTGACTATAAAGTAGACTTGTCAGCGACTACAAAAACCGATATCCAAAAAGGTGTAGATGCGAAGACAGCTGTAGATACCACAGGTCTAAAATTTAAAGGTGATACAGCAACCACAAGCAATACCAAGAAATTAGGTGACACCGTTTCGATTACGGGTGATACGAACATTAGTACAGTTGCGACAACTGATGGTGTACAGGTTAAGTTAAATCCAAACTTAG
>NZ_AMFQ01000085.1:0-111428 GCF_000335555.1 Acinetobacter sp. WC-743
ATTCTGCAAATGGTTGGTTAAGCCCTGAAGCTTTTGAGCAGAAATATTTTAAGAATTTAGAGGGAAGTACTGTCCACGATAGTGTCTAGGATCACAAAGCTATGGCATACTAAAAATAATTCAAAAAGCTGGGACTTTAAAAGATGAAAATAATCACCTGTGCAGGTTTAGGATTACTGGTTTTAGCTTTATCGGCGTGCCAAACAACACCGCGTCAATATAATGGGATGACAGGCTACCAAATCGAAAGTCAGTCAAGCAATAGCGCAACATTGGCATATACACTTTCTGGTCGCGCTGACCGTGATTTAGATGCCAGTAAATTACAACGTGCATGTCAAAAAGTTTTAGGTGCAAATAAAACCTATAAAATTTCTGTTCTTAGTATCAATGAAATCATCAACCCGCAAACTGCACAAAATCAAGCCGGTGTTCAACTTGGGCATAGTCGAACCTCTTTTGGACTTTCAAATACTCCTAATCTAAACAACAGTGAGGATTATGCAACGCGTCAAGCACTTGAAACTCGTCCAAGCACATTGCATGTTGTACGTTATACCTGTTCTTAATACACCCAATCATAATAAATTTTCAAAAAATAAGACGCTTTTATAGCGTCTTATAAAAACTCACATTTCGAAACTCTTTGGCTTCATCTAAATCAGGCCATGTCGTTGCACTTCGTTCATCCAATTTTTGATAATTCGGATGACTAAAGTTTTTGACCCGACTGTCCGCTACCCATACTTCAGGGGCAAACTTTAAAAATTCATCTAAGAAAAAGCGATTAGATTGATCATATAAAACATCTGCGGCGAGCAATACATCCACCTGTTCTGCTTTATATAAATCATCCAGATATTCCAGCTCTACCTCATTTAGTGCGGCATTTTCACGACAAGCATCTAAACTCACTTGGTCAATGTCACAACAAATCACACGCTTGGCACCCGCTAATTTGGCAGCAATCGCGACCACACCTGACCCAGCGCCAAAATCGAGAACCACCTTATCTTTAACATGATGTGGCTCAGCCAATAACCATTGTGCCATCGCCAAACCAGATGCCCAACAAAAGATCCAATAAGGCGTGTCATTCCAAATACGACGAATCACTTCATCATCTAAACGATCAGTCGGAAAAACCGGTGGAATCAACCACAATGAAATCGGAGTCTCAGGTAACTGCTGAGCGAGTAGCTGGCATTGAGGAATCACCTCATGCAAGGCTTTGAGTAAATGTGATGGGGCTTTAGGAAATTGTAAAGTACAACTCATAAATGTATAACCAAAATGATTATTCTAATACTTCGCAAATACACTAAGGTTGTTGACGCTTATATACTTCGATAATTTGCTGTTATTGCAGATCGCATCATATTGAATACATGATTGTCACAAAGTCTATTATTAAAGCAACTTTTACCAAAACAAAAATGACATTTTCGAGAAGCCTTCACCATCTACAAACAATGGTGAAGGCATTGCTCTCAATATTTGATTAAGCTAACGCTTTTTCTGCTGCTTCTACAGTTTGACGAATCAATGTAGTAATCGTCATAGGTCCTACACCACCTGGAACTGGCGTATATGCTGAAGCAACTTCTTCAATTCCAACCAATTGAATATCACCAACACCACCACCTTCACGAGGATGGAAACCTGCATCTACCACAACAGCACCTTGTTTGATCCAGTCTTTTTGAATCAACTCTGCTTTACCTACTGCACCCACAACGATATCCGCTTGTTTGATTAATTCAGCAAGGTTTTGGGTACGTGAATGACAGATTGTCACTGTAGCATTGGCTTGAAGTAACATCATTGCCATCGGCTTGCCTAAAATTGCTGAACGACCAACCACTACAGCATGCTTACCGGCAATCTCAATCTTATTTTCTTTAAGAATAGTCATGATGCCCGCAGGAGTTGCAGAACCATATGCTGCTTCACCCATTGCCATACGACCAAAACCAAGACACGTCACACCATCAACATCTTTTTCTAAAGCGATCGCATCAAAACAAGCACGTTCGTCAATCTGTTCAGGTACTGGATGCTGTAACAAAATACCATGTACATCAGGATTGGCATTTAATTTTTCAATTTCAGCCAATAATTGTTCAGTCGTGGTTTCTTTGCCTAACTCAACTTTCAAAGAGTCCATACCTACACGACGACATGCATTTCCTTTCATACGAACATAAGTCGCAGATGCGCCATCATCACCCACTAAAATAGTCGCTAAAATTGGGGTACGACCTGTTTTTGCCTTTAAAGCTTCAACACGAGTCAACAAGTCTGCTTCAATTTGTTTCGCTAATGCGCGACCATCCAATACCAATGCCACGGCACATCTCCAAAGTAGATATGAATCAATTTTGCAAATAATACATGATTATTTAGACAATTTTCTTTCGTATGCTGAATTTATGTGCATATGCATGAAATA
This sequence comes from Acinetobacter sp. WC-743, assembly GCF_000335555.1. NCBI lineage: Bacteria > Pseudomonadati > Pseudomonadota > Gammaproteobacteria > Moraxellales > Moraxellaceae > Acinetobacter > Acinetobacter sp. WC-743. Next base: position 2,453 of record NZ_AMFQ01000085.1, read on the forward strand.
TAGTATTGTTTTTTTTTCAAAGGTTGCTAATATGTGCATCACCAAGACATGGCGGGGTGGCAGAGTGGTCATGCAGCGGACTGCAACTCCGTGTACGCCGGTTCGATTCCGACCTCCGCCTCCAATCTTGTAAAGCCCGAGTGGTGAAATCGGTAGACACAGGGGATTTAAAATCCCCCGCCCACAAAGCGTGCCAGTTCGAGTCTGGCCTCGGGCACCATTTTAGTCAACATTAAAATGGTGTAATAAAAAACCCAGCGATAAGCTGGTTTTTTTATGTCTAAAATTTTATATTAGCTTTTTATGTTAATCTCTAAATTGCAGTTTAAATAAGTGAAGCCTATATGATTCAAAACAAGCAAGTTTCCTTCTATTTAAATCAGTTACAACAACAATATCCAAAAGCATTTAAATACAATTTTTTATTTTATAGCCAAATTAAAACCAAAGGGCTTTTAGATGAAGCCAAGGAGTTTATTCCTTGGATTTTATCAATCATGATTTTTTGCAGTATTTACTTCAGCTTAGGTCATTATATTTCAATTCATTTTGTTCAATTTGATGCTTTTCAAGCCAATGCCATCGCAGCCTTGGCGGTTATGTTATTTTTTATGTTGATTGTTCCCATTATTATCAACCAAATCAAACACAGCTCTACCCATCTTTATCAGCAACTTAACAATACGCCATTTAAACTTGCCGCATTGATTATTCTACAAGCACTGAACCTATATTTTATTGAAAGTACACTTTTACAAGGTTTGCTATTTTTCTTTGCAATGAGCTTTGGTTTTGTGAAGTTTTATAAAGAAAATCTATTTCGAGACAGCACCAAAGATACTGAATTTTATCAATTACAACAAATTCGGAGAACTTGCTTTTGGGCGTATAAGCAAGCCAAAAAAGCCAGATTTAAAATGAGATTTTATAATAAAAATTCGGAGCAATATCAGTTTCAACAGCAGCAACTTACCCAATACTTAGAATTGCATTTACAGTTATTAAAGTATGAAAATGAAATGTGCAAAACATATAAATATGAAGATTTAGATGCCTATATGGACAGCATGATGTAATTTATTTTCATAAAAAACCGAGTCAATATGATGAACTCGGTTTTTTTATGCTTGAAAATTTATGCGCTTTTTTGAATGCTTTTCACATCAATCAAATTGTTATTTAACACCACTTGATGCCCACGAGTAGCATCCACAGTATATGTATTTTCCTTAATGGTACTCACAAAAATCCAATCCGCTTGAACCTGTTGCGCGGTAAAACTCACTTTCAAATAACCACGTTGATTTAAGTTAGTATAATTCAATTCATCAATCAGTGTGGTAAACGCCATTTCAAATTGCTGTAACTGCGCTAAAGGAATACTGAGGTACTTTTCCATTCCAGGCGAAGACACAGAGCTAGTTGCCAATTCAACACCCACAAAATCACCTGTTTGTGTATGCAAGTCCGCAGACCAAGCATTATGTGTATCCCCTGCCAAAACAACGACTTTCTTATTCAGTGCTTTTAGTGTTCCATATAAAATTTCACGCTCAGCATAGTATCCATCCCACGCATCGAGATTATATGGAGCTACCGTCGTCACACGTGCTTTTTCTGTAGCTGTTAAAGATGGATCACCCGCTTTTAAACGAAGTTTTAAGGTCACTAATTCAGTAATCTGTTGATTCATTTTTACCAATGTCTCTGGAGTAACATTACCACTGGTAATTGCAGCCAATGAAAGCAGTAATTCAGCTGGAATTAGCATTTTTGCCATCAAGACTTGCTGACCCAATACATTCCATGTCGCTGTAGATTGTGCCAGTTTTTTCTGTAACCAGTCTCGTTGTGTATACCCCATCAACGTACGAGAAGTACTGATCAAATCTGACTGAAACTTGGCAATATCCAACCCAGAAGCCGTCATATAATCCGCATAATCCAATTGCTTATCACGAGCCAAGATACGTGTATCCAACATCGTCAATTGCACCAATGAACCAAAGTCAAATTGTCGATAAATATTCAAATGATCTGTTTGATTCACAGGTCGAATTGGCATCCATTCAAAATACGCCTGTAATGCCGCTAACTTGCGATCAGAAAAGCTCCCTTCATTGGGTTGATGGTTTTCAGCACCCGCTTTCCATGCATCATTGGCTAACTCATGATCATCCCAAATCACAATAAACGGATGACGTGCATGTGCAGCTTGTAAATCAGTATCCTTATGATAAAGCGCATAACGTTTGCGATAGTCGTCCAATTTGATAATTTCTTTATCATTGTCCGCAGGAAGCGTACGTCCTAATTTAGCCGCATCTTCAGTTGCATAGCCATCTTTGCCATATTCATAAATATAATCACCAAGATGGATAATCGCATCGACATCTTGTTTTGCCATTTCTCGATAAACATAGAAATATCCCGCTGGATAATTCGAACACGAACATACTGCAAATTGAACAGCATTGGTCGTTTCTGGTAATGTTTTGGTACGACCGACGGGTGAAATCACTGAACCGAATTTAAAACGATAATAATAAGTTTGCCCAGACTTCAACTTATCAGCATCAACTTTAACCGTAAAATCTTGTGCTTGTGTTGTTTGTACTTTCCCTGTGTTGATGATTTGTACAAATTTTTCGTCTGTCGCAATTTCCCATACAACTTCAATACGTAAAGTAGTATCTTGGGGAGTTACACGTGTCCATAAAATCACACGGTCCTTAAGCGGATCACCACTCGCCACCCCATGTAAAAATTCAACTTTAGTGGCTGACGTTGTTGAATCATTATTGTCGCTACCACAAGCTGTCAAAGAAACTGGTATAGATAGTGCCCCAAAACTGGCTAATGACTTTTGAATAAGTTCACGGCGTGAAATTGAGCTTGGCATTGAAATCGATTTCCTCTAAGTTTTTTTATCTCATCACTTTAATCAGGAAATATTTCACTTTAATCTCAAGTTAATGAAAAATTCATGACAATAAAATCAATATATTGGCTTAAAACGCTTTATTTTCAGCCATAAACATCCGAGTTGATTGAAAAGAAAGCAAATCGTGCTAAATACGCTTGCCAAGAGAAAAACTGTCCTTTATTATTGCGCACATGCCCGAGTGGTGAAATCGGTAGACACAGGGGATTTAAAATCCCCCGCCCACAAAGCGTGCCAGTTCGAGTCTGGCCTCGGGCACCATTTTAAATTGATATTAAAATGGTGCAATTAAAGAACCCAGCAACTGCTGGTTTTTTTATGCCAAAAATTTAATCTCTTTAAATCATTAAATTTAAAATTAACATCTATTTCAAAATATCAAATACATCATTTTTAATATCTCACTTAAATATTTGATGATATTGATATTTACTTAATACATTCATAAATTCAATTTAATTAAAAACTATGACTGAAATTCAAAATCCAGTAAAAACGATTGCTCCAATATTTCCTCGATTTTTTGCATTTATCATCGACTGTTTGATTGTCGGTGTTGCATGTTTGGTAATGGGGAAAGTGCTATATCCCTATTTTGAAAACTCTCCATTTATTTTTCAATGTCTTGGCACTTTGCTATGTTTGTTTTATTTCTCTGCTTTTAACAGTTCGATTGGAGATGGTAAAACGATTGGAAAAATACTCTGTAAAATTCGTGTAAAAGACTTTACCGGTGCTTCAATTTCACCAACCCACGCTTTAATTCGATCAAGCATTTTCATTATTCCATTTTGCTTTATCGGTTATTTACAATCCTTTGCACATCCGCCCCTTTCACTTATTTTAATCATCGCCTTTTTTCAAAGTATTGTTTTTGCATGTTTCTACTTGGCAGTTTTTAATGGAAACAGCCAACAATCCCTTCATGATGTACTGACACGTACACAAATTCTCAGAAATACACAATCCAATATGCCTCATCAGGCAATATGGAAAGTGCATTATTACATTCTCACTTTGATCACAATGATCATTTTTTCAATCAATGTCTGGCATTATGTTCAAAATCAAAATTCAACAACTCATGATTTGACTTCAATCTCTGATGATATTCAAAATATTCAGATCGAAAATCGTTATACTTTTATTGGCGAAACTGAATCAACAAATCAAGTTCTCATTTTAAATGTTAGTCAACCTGCTTATCTTGATCAGGTTGATACTGCTGAAACATTAATTCAAAGGCTTCAACAAGACAGCAATATTTTAGCCCAATATAAAATCAATCAAGTGCAATTTAATTTTTCCTATCAATTCGGTCTAGCAAAATTATCAAAAGCAACCATTTATGATTATAAAAAGACTGCCACAACGACTCAGCTCACCCATATCGGTGAGAATACATCCGTGAAGCTTGGTTTTTAAAAGAGCATTTAAATGGTTTTAATATGCATGATTGAAAGATAAAAAAAGACCACGTTTTTGGAAACGTGGTCTATAAAAATGGTGGCTATGACGGGACTTGAACCTGTGACCCCCGCATTATGAGTGCGGTGCTCTAACCAACTGAGCTACATAGCCTAAAACTGTGCGCGCATTATCTGCTGTAACTCACGTTACGTCAAGTAATAATTGCAATAAAATTCATTGAAGTGAGCCGATAAGCCGGGTTCTGTCTAGAACGATCATTCCTCTAGGCGCACAATCACTCATACGCTCAAGCGACCTACCCGGATCCAGCATGGGCCATGCCTATAGGATCCCTATTTGGTCTTGCTTCCGGTGGGGTTTACCATGCCATGAACTGTTACCAGTCATGCGGTGCGCTCTTACCGCACCCTTTCACCCTTACCTTCCATTTCTCCGAAAAGAAACGTTATTGAAGGCGGTCTACTCTCTGCTGCACTTTCCGTCGGTTTACACCGCCCAGGCGTTACCTGGCACCTTGCCCGATGAAGCCCGGACTTTCCTCCCCTGCTTCAATCACGGAGATCTCCACAGCAGCGATCGTCTGGCTCACTTCGGGGCGTATGCTAACAAATTTTACTGGGAATTGCTTGCGCTTTTTTGAGCAATTAAACTTTTATACTTCTCCATCAAGTCTTCTTGGCTTTCTACATGATTTGGATCAAGAGGAATACAATCTACTGGACAGAAAAGTGCACACTGCGGCTCATCAAAATGCCCCACACATTCTGTACAGAGGTTTGGATAGATTTCATAAATCTCCTCCCCCATAAAAATGGCTTCATTGGGGCATACCGGTTCACATACATCACAATTGATGCATTCATCAGTGATTATTAAAGACACATTACCAACCTTGTTGATGTTTACGGTGAAAAGCTTCAACCACACATTGTGGCACAAACTTAGCAACATCACCTTTTAATCGCGCAATTTCCCGAACCATCGTTGAAGAAATAAATGAAAATTGCTCTGAAGGTGTTAAAAATACTGTTTCAAAATCATGATCCAATTGACGGTTCATATTGGCAAGCTGAAATTCATATTCAAAATCTGACACAGCTCTTAATCCACGTAAAACAGCAGTCGCATTTTGCTCACGGGCAAAATTTACCAATAAGCCATCAAAGCCAACAAACTCAACATTAGGTAGATGTTTGAGTGATATTTTTGCTAACTCTACACGCTCTTCTAAACTGAATACTGGATTTTTATGATGTCCAATCGCAATTGCAACGACGACTTCATCAAACATCCGTGAAGCGCGGGCAACCAAATCCACATGGCCATTGGTAATTGGATCAAAAGTTCCTGGATAGATGACACGAGTTTTAGACATCCATTTGTACTCAAGTTTGTTATGTAGGGCTATAGTTTAACAAAAACTTAAATCTTAGCGAATAACCTCTGCGCATTTAGCCTTTGCTTTAATTGTGAAATGACTTCACCTCAAGCCAAGTTTAAGGCAGAATAAGGCTATTCTTGGAATTATTTGTACTATGTCGAAAAATATTGTCGTAAAAAAAAATAATGGCGGGACGATTGCACAAAATAAACGTGCGCGTCACGATTATTTTATTGAAGAAAAATTTGAAGCTGGGCTTTCGTTGCAAGGCTGGGAAGTAAAGTCATTACGTGCTGGACGTATGACCATTACAGAAAGCTATATTACCTTTAAAAATAATGAAGCGTTTCTGTTCGGCGCTCAGATTCAACCTTTGTTATCTGCATCAACACATGTAGTACCTGAAGCAACACGCACGCGCAAGCTACTGCTTTCCCGCCGTGAATTAGAAAAGTTAATGGGCGCAGTCAATCAAAAGGGCTATACGTGTGTACCATTGGCATGTTACTGGAAAGGTCACTTGGCAAAACTAGAGATTGCTCTAGTAAAAGGTAAACAGTTGCATGACAAACGTGCTACTGAAAAAGACCGTGATTGGCAACGAGATAAAGCTCGAATTATGCACAAATAAGAAAAACCTCTGAATGGAGGTTTTTCTTTTAGAAAGAATACTCAACAGAACTTTAATGAACCATAGCAGTTAGGTGCAAAATCTTGGTTTTTAAGCTGTAAATCTTGCAATGGGAAATTGACTGATGTATTCGGTAAATTAATATTACCAATTTCTAATGAGCTGCCCAATAAACAATCTAAAGCTTGGCAGGATGGTACAGCTGTCGTCGCTAATGCATTACTTAATGGACCAACGACTTGCTTAAGTACATCATTGGTGATATCGATCCCTTTAGATGGAGTCACATTCCCAATATCAACAGCATCCTCAAATGCCATCCACCAACCTCTTTGAGCGGTCACCTCAGCATTTGGCCACCATACATTTTGACTTTGCAATGATAAAGAAAATGGATTATTTAAAGGAATTTTATGGATATAGCCCAAACTTTCACTGATCGATAGATTTGCTGTTAACCCTGTAATATCACCATTAACCTGTTTCTCTAAATTTAATGTGCCCAATAAAGGAACTTTTACACCCGCTTTTAATCGCCCACCAAAGTTTAAACGGTCAATATAAGCTTTGCCTGTTAAGTTCACACTACTTTGTCGCATCCCATTAATTGTTGCTGAATCAACTTGAATGGGTGCTGTAGTACTTTGCAAAGTTAAATTATAATCTGTTGAAGATAAAGGCAATCGCCCACAAAAAAATAGTACACAAACATCTACATTTCCAGTGATTGGCATTTGAGTATCGGTATAACTCATACCTCGACTATTTGTATAACCTAAACCTGTCGTCGCTTTTGTCTTTAAAAAACCACTAAGTGAATTAATACCATTCGGAGTTTCTGAATTTTCAGTTCCTGCGGTTAACATCCCTAAAACTTTTTCAGCACTTAAACGTAAACCCACGACTTCTCTTGTTGACGCTGCATCAGGGTTTTTTATTGCGAACTCTAAAAAAGGATTGGTTAATTTGGCACTTGAACCAGCTCTTCCCTCACGGGTATCTGCTAAACCAGATAAGCTGAGGTTATCAATATCAATATCACAGCCACCTGCACCATTGATACCGCCACATCCTAGTTGTAATTTTTTTATGTTGGCATTCAGCTCAAGTTCAGCTTCCATCCCAAGCTTATAAAAGCCAACCCCCTGCCCTTGCATTTTATTGGCAGCATCATTTGGAGCAATATAACCAAGACTCATCAATGCTTGACCTTGAACTTTTGAAAGCTCAGTATCATTTAACTCAACCAAACCCTTCGATTGAGGCAAATTAGCAAAACTATCAATCGAAATAAAAAATCCACCACAAATTAAAATCATCTTACTGATTTTAATTAACTTTCCTACAATAACTTCCATATCACCTGCTCAGATTTTTATTATTGGTCAAAAATATAGGAAAATGATCAATAACAAAATAGCCGATCAGGACAAATATTTTGTCTAATTTAACAATAGTCTTTTTCACCTAAATAAGATAATGATTTTTAATATTTTTTATATAAATTTATTTTGTTAATTTATTTAAATAACAATGAAATACATATTTTATTTTGGATAATTTTTTATCAACCTATCAAGTATTTTATAAAAAATCATTACAGAGTTTGTATTCCTGAAATGAAAACTTTCCTAGTTGTGGAATGATGAATAATTTTATTGGGAGATCAAAAGAGGTTAAGTTTGCAACAAAGTCTCTTAAATAGCATTTTGTCGTTAAAAGGAATTTAACAGAATTTCAATGAGCCATAACAGTTTGCTACAACATTTTGATTTGTTAGTTTTTGATTAGTCAGAACCAATTTAGCAGGATTATTTTCTGTATAACTTCTCAGGTCTACATTTAATTTCTGTGTTATTGGTTGATTGGTTAAAGCCTGCCAAGCTTGTCCAATATTTAAATAGGGAAAATTTTCTCTTTTATTTAAATATTGTGAAACTAAAGTCGCGACTTGAGGTAAAACTGCCCCAATATCAACTTGATTACTCACATTGAGTTTACCTAGTTGTACAGGATCTGCGAAAGACATCCACCATCCTTTTTGCGCAACATCGGTATTTCTTCCCATTTGTTGCAAATTGTTTTTAGCTTTATCTATGTCTGCAATAGTTGCACCTGGCCACAATAAAGCCTCACTTTGTACAGACAAATAACCGCCTGTACCAGTTAACGGAATATTATGAATCATACTTAAAGATTGCATGAAATCGATAGACATGTTTATATTCTGAATATTTGAACCATTCGCCATTTTAAAAGTTGCTACAGGTACTAGCGCCTTGACAATTGGACATAATGATAAAATTCCAGCACTTTCACAACTCAAATTAACTTTTAAGGCATCATTTATAAACATCGATTCTGGATATCTTGAAGTTCCATCAGATGCAATAGGAATAGTAGCGATAGTTGTACGAATATCTTTAACATTTGCTATGGTATTTCTCACTCCATTAATTGTAAAAGGATTAATATCAAAAGAAGTACTAACACTCGGAATTGTTATCCCCGTAGTTCCATTGTTAAAAGGATTACTCGTAAAATTTACATTTACTAGCCCACTAATATTTGCAACCCCAGTCAAAGTTTGATCACTAGCATTTTTCCCGAAAATAATAGGTTTTGTGCTTGCAGTTCCACTTGTTTTAGCGATTTGCATAAATCCACTTAATCTTTGAATTCCATCAGTTTGTGAAGCTGTAGATAAATTATCTAATCCCGCTGTTAACAAAGCATTAATTTTTTCTGCACTAAATCGTATTCCTTTCACTTCTCTTATAGATGAGCTATTAGGATTACTAATTGCAAACTCTAAAAAAGGGTTAGTTATCTTTCCACTTGTCGAGGGGCGCCCAGTTAAATAAACTGGATTCCCATTGCTATCATAAGTATTAGGCAATCCACTCAATGATAAATTTTTAATGTCTATATCACAGGCACCAGCACCATTGACTCCACCACAACCAAGCTGAAGGTTTCTGATATTTGCATTAAGTTCCAACTCTGCTTCTAAACCTAATTTATAAAATCCTATATTATTTGAAGTAATATTCCTCATTGGGTTGGTTGCATCAGTTGGTGCTAAATATGAAAGACTCATCAAAGCTTGCCCTTTCACTTCAGACAACTCTGAGTCATTTAACTGAATTAAAGACGTGATTTTTTCATTTTCGGCAAAACAATTCATTGATAAAACTATTGCACTTGAGATTAAAACTATTCTTGTCCTTTGAATTGCTTTTTGAGCATTGATATCCATATCATCCACACATGTTTTTATTTTTCTAATCAAACATAGTGCAATGAAGCATAAAAATATTAGCTTACAACGACAAATTACTTAGCATTTTGCGACAATGATCGCATTAATTTAAACAAAAAATAAATATTAGACGTTTTACCTAATTTTCTAATTAGATTACCTAAATTTATTTAATAATAGTGCAAGATACTCACCAAACCACAAGGCTGTTTGTAAATCACCAGATGGCGGTGTTAAGTCAACAGGTGCATTGTCTGATTGCGTCATTAAACCCAAATAACCCGCCATACGGTTTAAATCTGTGGGCTTGATTCCTGTTGGCATTAAAGGCAAACCAGACCAAAGCATGCCATGTTGCATCGCAAAGATATTAATCTGCTGTAATACGGATAATTTGTCTCCGCTTAAACCACCTGAGTTAGTAAATGCAGCAGCGAGCTTCCCTTGCCAATCACGATTTTTCCAACGCTTAGAGGTTGAGTCCATAAACATTTTAAATGGACCTGTTACACTGCCCATATAAGTAGGTGAACCAAATACAATTGCATCGGCTTGGTCCAAAATATCCCAATCTATATGCTCAATATCCATTTTATGGACAGTCAATCCAACCTTCTCAATGCCTTGCGCAATATAGCTCGCGACTTTAGCAGTATGACCAAAAGGGCTGTGATAAACGATCGCGATAGATTTAGCAGATAAAGACATATCAATTGAAAACAAACAAATTTAGTCAAGTTTAACATCAATTCATTTTTAAACAATTCTTGTCAAGTGTTAAAATTACTTTTACTCAATCTATAAAATTTCGAGCAATATCTCAAAATATATTTAGTTCTGCATAAATACAAAAGTTGCCATACGACCTGTTTTAGGGTGACGGCGGTAGGAATAAAAGTCCTCGGACTGACGATAAGTACACTGATCACCACCCGTGACAATTTTAACACCCTGCTGTTTAAGGATATAACGTGCAATCGCATACAAGTCTGCATAGTATTTACCGTCTTGTTCACCCGCAATAAAAGCTGTTTCCAATTCAGCATATTGAGTACAAAAAGCAGTTTTTACTTCCTGACCAATTTCAAAACAAGATTGACTAATTGCAGCCCCTAGCCATGCCCATGTAGGTTGAGATGTCATTTCTGAAATGGTATTTTCAATAATTCCACCTGCTAAACCTCTCCAACCTGCATGTAAATTAGCAACTTCAGTACCATCTGCATTTCCCAAAACCACAGGTAAACAATCCGCAGTCATCATCATCAAGGCATGACCTTGTGTTTGCGTTACCAACCCATCCCCCACTAAGGCATTAAATGTAATTTCTTCATTGATGGTGTTACAAATCGTGCTATGTGTTTGTGTCATCCATGTAATCTTGTTGACACCATGTACAGCGAACTCATCCAATAAAATCATCCGATGTTGCTGTACACGCTGTGGATCATCATTCACATGCAATGCTAAATTGAAACCTCCCAACTCTGGCTGTACAGATGGTAAAGCCATTGGATGTTGTATATGTGTTTGACCAACATATACGCCTTGAGGTAATCCCTGAACAAATTGCATGTGACTCTCCATTAACCATCAATTATTTTAAATAAATTAATACGCTTTATTTTCAGAACGCAAAACGTCAACCAAGTTGGTAAAATCTTCAGGCCAAGGCGCTTCAAACATCATTTCCTCTTGAGTACGTGGATGAATAAGTCCTAATTTAGATGCATGTAGAGCTTGACGTTTAAAGTTACGCAAAGTGCTGCTTAACTTTTCCGAAGCCCCAGCAGGTACTTTAACGCGACTCACATAAACAGGATCACCAACCAATGGATAACCAATATAAGTAAAGTGAATACGAATCTGATGTGTACGCCCCGTCTCTAATTGCGCCTGTACACGAGTAAAATGCTGAAAACGTTCCTTAACATTATAATGCGTCACAGCATCACGACCGCCAGGTAAGATCGCCATTTTGACACGATCAACAGGATGTCGTTTGATCGGTTCATCAATGGTTCCACCCGCTATGATATGACCATAACAAACTAAGTCATAAACACGATAGACTGATTTTTTAGCCAATTGTTTACTTAACGAAAATTGTGCTTCTAAGTTTTTAGCAACAACCAATAAGCCACTGGTATCTTTATCGATACGATGTACTAAACCCGCGCGGGATAATTCCGAGGATTTAGGATAATGATAAAGTAAAGCATTGACCAATGTACCATTCGGATTACCCGCACCAGGATGTACAACCATACCCACAGGTTTATTGATCACCATAATATCGTCATCTTCATAAACGATATTTAAAGCAATATTCTCAGGCTGCGCAGTTGTTTGAGTTTCGAGTTCAACATTGAGACTTAACTGTTCATTGCCTTCACATTTATACTTAGGCTTGACCGTGTTACCATTTACCAACAAATGACCGTCTTTCATCCACTGCTTAAGTTTTTCACGAGAAAACTCGCTCCAAACAAGTGCAGCAACTTGGTCGATACGTTGCCCTAAATAGCTTTCATCCAGTTGAAATTGCAACGATAAACGTGTTGCAGTTGGCGCAGAATTATGATTATCTGCATCCTCAGAATCTTCAAGTAAATTGAAATCATTTTCTGAGAAATTAGAATTAGAAGAGTGTGCTGAAGTCATTTGCTCATTCGGACAAAAGTGGTTTAATAGCGCAATTGTAGCCTATTGCCCGTATCAACAGAGGAATTTTTATGTCGCTACCACGTTATAAAGTCACAATGCTTGCTTTAACTGTAGGCTTAGCAACTGTATTTGTAGGTTGTAGCAGCAATCCCAAGAAGGAGGTTGTCGATACAGGTCCAAAATCAAATGAGCAGACTTATTACAATAATGCGATAAAATCACTAGACCGCGGGCAATACGGTGATGCTGCAAAAGCGTTGGAAGCTATGGATACATACTTCCCAACGGGACAATATGCACAGCAAGCTCAACTTGAACTGCTTTATACCAAGTTTAAGCAAAAAGATTATGAAGGTACAATCGCACTGGCAGATCGTTTCATTCGCTTAAATCCTCAGCACCCAAATTTAGACTACGCTTATTATGTCCGTGGTGTGGCAAACATGGAGCAAAATTATGACAGTTTGCTTCGTTATACTTCGTTGAAACAAGCACATCGTGATGTAGGTTATTTAAAAATCGCTTATCAAAACTTTGTAGATTTGATTCGTCGTTATCCATCAAGCCAATATTCGGTTGATGCTGCACAACGTATGAAGTATATCGGTCAAGAATTGGCTGAAAGTGAGATGAATACTGCCCGTTTCAATCTTAAACGTAAGGCTTATTTGGCTGCAATTGAACGCTCGCAATGGGTCATTGAACATTATCCACAAACCCCACAAATTCCTGAAGCTTTAGCAACGATGGCTTATGGCTATGACAAACTGGGCGACAAAGATACTGCACAACAATACAAAGACGTGCTTAAGCTGAACTATCCAAACCTTGTTAAATCAAATGGTGAAGTGAATATTCGTGCTGCACGCAAAGAAGGCAGTTGGTGGAACCGTGCGACCCTTGGTATTTTAGGTCGTGGTGAAAAAGCAGAAGTATCAAAAGATACAAATACTGAAACATCTTCAAACTCAAAACAGCAGTCGAGCTTATTGAATAAAGTTAGCTTTGGCTTGCTTGATCGTCCAAATCGTGAAGTTTCAAAAGAACCTGCTCGTGCAGATGAAAGCCTTTATGACGGTCAACGCAAATAAGGTGTGTTAAGAAATATCATCTTTGATATGACTTCACCGCGACAATTCAAGACGGGTTTTTACCCGTCTTTTTTATTCATGGATATTTTTAAGGTTAAAACTGCGTTAAACTTTAAATGACTTCAAACGATATATGACTTAAATTTTATGGCTATTCCTCAGCACACGATAGATCAAATTTTAGATCGTACCGATATTGTCGATCTGATTGGTCAACGTGTGAAATTGAAAAAAACAGGTCGTACCTATTCAGGTTGCTGCCCTTTTCATCAGGAAAAGTCTCCTTCTTTTCATGTATATCGTGATAAACAGTACTATCATTGCTTCGGTTGCCAGGCAAATGGTAATGCCATTCGTTTTCTCATGGATATTGATAATCGAAACTTTATCGATGTCATGAAAGAGCTTTCTATCCAAGCTGGAATCGAACTCCCTAAAGATAATCAAGACAATAAAAAACTTTCTTATAAACGCGAAACTGTAAAACCACATGTTAAGCCTCAAGCCCAAACGCAAGAGGATAAAAATACAGCGTCAAAAACACAGGAAAAAAATACCGAAGCTACTCCTTCTTTTGAGATTGACCCTTTTGAAGCGTTTAGCCAGTATCCAGACCCCGAACATTTCGATCCGACACAATTTGATCAAACCGGATTTGTACAAGCACCTCAAGATGGGAATCTTTACGACCTGCTTGAAAATATTGCTCAATTTTATGAACGTCAGTTACCACATAGTAAAGTTGCACAGAATTACTTCAGACATCGCGGTTTAAGCACCGAGACGATTCAATATTGGCGTTTGGGTTATGCACCTGAAGATTGGCAACATCTTGAAAAAGCATTTCCTCAAGATATTGAAGGTCTAAAATTATTAGGACTGATTCGTACCAGTGATAGTGGACGTGACTTTGACTTACTTCGTGATCGAGTAATATTTCCTATCCGAGACAGTAAAGGTCGAGTCGTTGGTTTTGGTGGTCGTGCGTTAAATGACGAAATCAAACCCAAATATATTAACTCTCCTGACTCTGAAGTCTTTCATAAAAATCAACTGCTGTATGGATTATATGAAGGACGTAAAGATCGTGCCCAAAACTGGCTCATGGTTGAAGGCTATATGGATGTTATTGCTTTACAGCAAAATGGGATCTCGGGAGCAACAGCAACACTGGGCACGGCGAGTAATGCAGACCATTTAAGCATTTTATTTAAACAGAACAATCAAATTACGATTGCCTTTGATGGTGATGCCGCAGGTCAAAAGGCTGCTCGTCGAACTTTAGAAATTGCTTTGCCTTTATTGAATGATGGACGTGAACTTAAATTTTTTGTGCTTCCTAAAGAACATGATCCTGATTCTTTGATTCGTAAAGAAGGCTTAGAGACTTTTCAACGGATCTGGCAACAGTCACCGCTATTATCAGACTTTGTCTTTGCCCTATTAAGCCAAAATTATGATGTCACCACCCCTGAGGGTAAAAGTCAGGTCATGGCAGAACTGAATCAATTGACTGAATTATTGCCTAAACAAGGTTCATATCGTTATCTGTTAAGACAGTTTTTTAAAGAAAAGTTAGGTTTTAATCGTAAATGGCAACCACAAGTCAGCTTGGATGCATCGCTCTCATTTAATATTCGCACCAAAGATGAGGATTTTGCAGTGGCGATTTTAATGCAACATCCATTTTTATATATTCACTTTGAAGTGTTGCGTGCATTTATTCAACCAGATGAGTTGTTAGCAAAAGTGCTCGCTGTATTTGATCGTATTTTTGATGATTTACCCGATGATCAAGAACTAGCGACCTATTATATTTTAGGTGCTTGCAGTGCATATCACTTAGAGTTGTCTGAAATTATGCAACGAACCAATATCCAAGCTTTAACCGAAGCTCCAGAAATGGCGGATAAATTGGCTTCGGACTACTCTCTTGCATTACAAGAAAAGTATTTAAAGCAAAAACTTAAAGCACCAGCCTCATTAAGTGAATCTCGTAATTTACGCAAACAACTCAATGAATTAACCAAGCAAATTAGTTTAAAGTTAGTTCATAGTTAATTTTTTATAAACTCTTCATTGATCATATCAATTATTTTGTAATACAAAAAATTCATGTGACTGTTCGCCTCTTCCATAGAGGAATCATAAGGTTTATAAACATTTAGATATATACGTTCTTGAAAGTTTTCATCTTTAAAAAACTCATTTGTTGAATACAGAGAATTTGTTTGTGAATTTAAACTTTCGATCATAATCACATCCCATATTCGTGCTGAATAGTCTAAATAAAAACAGTACAGTTTAGGTTTTTGAAGATCCTTATAACATTGATCGACAGAATCAATAACCTCCAAAATTCCTCCCTGAGTATAAATGTTATGTAGATCATGGATTGCTTGTTTCAATAGCATGTCACTATCTTTTACAGGCTTTGCGAAACATTCAATTGAGATAAGCAATAATATGAATAAATATAAAGTCTTAAGCATTTTAATTTCTGTATTCTAATTTGATAACACGAGTATATATGAACAATATTTGTTGAAGCAAAAAGCTTCACTACATTACTTTCTTAAATCACTACTTTCTTAAATCATTATTTTGCTTTAGGTTTTCGTTCTTGCTCAAAAATATCCTGAATATTTTCTTTCATCCATTCAAAATGTGATGGATCTTCATCCTGAGCTGCTTGACGCAGTAGAATTGAGGCAGGATGTAACAGTTTTTGGGTTAAGCGGTGGGCAAAATCTTCTAATACATGTTGGGTATCTTCACCTGCTTGAATACGCTCTAGTGCATGTGCAAGTTCTGCTTGACGTTGCTCTTCGCCATGCTCGCGGAATTGCTGAATCGTACTACCAGCATCTTTGACTTTCTGGTGTGTAACAAGTTGAGTGACCAGTTGATTGACCATCACCTCTGCTTCAACCGCAGCTTGGCGACGTTGAGCGAGATTTTCATCAATCACACTCTGTAAATCATCCACACCATACAGATACACACCATCCAAACTTTCAACTTTCGGATCTATATCACGAGGAACAGCTAAATCGACCATAAGCATCTGTTGATAACGTCGTTTTTTTAATGCCGCTTTTACATCAGTATAAGCAATCACTTGATGTAAGCTCCCAGTACAACTTGAAATCACATCGGCACGATAAAGTTGTGTTGCAAGCTCATCAAAAGGGATGATTTCTACTTCAACACGATGGGCAATTTCTTGTGCTAACTTTTCTGCACGTTCACGACTTCGATTACAAATGAGAATTTTTGCCACACCCATTTCAGCCAAATGCTTAGCAACCAAACTATTCATTTCACCTGCAGCAACCACCATCACTGTCAGTTTTTCAGGTTTGCTAAATACCTGTAAAGCAAGCTGTGCAACGGCATAACCCATCGATACGGCATGACTTCCCACAGCAGTTTCAGAGCGAACACGTTTTGCTGCATAAAAAGCATATTCAAAAATTTGATTGAGATTTTGTGAAACGATTTCTGCATTTTTAGCAATCGATAATGCGGATTTGACCTGCCCAAGAATCTGAGGCTCACCCAACATAAGAGAATCTAAGCCACTTGCTACACGCATTAGATGCGAAACAGCATCAGTATTTTCATAACGATATACATGATTTGACAATTGCTTTACATCAATACCATTGGTTTGGGCAAGCCAATTTAATACCATATCGGCATTTTCAGCCATGGCGTAGACTTCAGTGCGGTTACATGTTGAGACCACCACCATATCATTCAAATTTTGGCAGTGGCTTTGCTCCGTCAGCAAATCTTTTAATCGTTCTGGATTAAAAGCGATCTGCTCACGAAGCTCAACAGAGGCAGTTTGATGGTTGACACCCAATGCAAAGAAAGACATATCAGATCATCATTTCGCTAAATTTATGCTATTGTGCAATAACGGTGTCATAAAAAGCATACTTGGATTCGGAAAACTTGCGTCAAATAAACAACCGCTTAAGCGGCATGACAATTAAGCAATATTCTACCACATTCTTACTGGTTGGTAGCATGGCTTCTAGTGCTCATATTAGAGCATCTGGAGAATTTTATCATGCAAAATATAATACAAATGCATTAAAACAAAGCATCATTGCTGAATTTTCACTGGCATATAATGATACAGCAACTGCTTTACACAATTATACGGTGTTGGCAATTCGCAGTAATTCCACCACCATTAAACAACGTGCGCTCAATGTAGCTATTGAGCAAAACGATTTAAAAGCAGCATTAGATATTGCAACACATTGGGTTGTACAAGAACCTGAAGATGTTCCTGCAAAATTTTATTTGGCACATATTGCACTCAAGTCACATGAATATGAACTGGCTGCTGAAACGCTCGACAGTATTCTCACAATCGATCCAAACGCGGATTTAGAAAAAATTCTAGAAGGAATTGCCCCTGAGTCTGAAGTTGACCGTCAAAATCTACTCAGCACACTCAGAGCAAGCAAAGAAAAAAATAACCCTTCCGTATTAATCTTAATTGCCGGTTTAGAAGCGCAAAGTGACGAGATTGAACAAGCCCTTAAAACAGTCAATAAGGCATTGAAAAAACGCCCGAAAGTGACTGGTTTTATTCTTATGAAAGCCAATCTACTGGAGGCATTAGGCGATCAGGAAGAAACCTTAAAATGGTATAATCGTAGTAGTCGCAAAAATAAATATAACTATGACATTCGATTGGCAGAAGTTAAATATTTGATTAAAACCCATCAATCTGAACTGGCATTAGATAAATTAGAAACCATCATTCAAACTTGGCCAGATGCTGAAGAAGCTTTGTTTATTGCAGGTTTAACAGCAATTGATTTAAAAAAATTTGATCAAGCTGAACAGTATTTGGTGGAATTACGTTATTCCTCGCGCTATCAAAATGAAGCTTATTTTTATTTAGCAGTTAATGCTGAGCGTAAGCAAAATGATGAAACGGCAAAAGCCTATTATCGTTTAGTAGATGGAAATTTATATACGGTTTCACGTCGTAATCTCGTCTCGATTTTTGAAAGACAAAATAAAATGAATGATGCGCTACGCTTTTTAACTCAGGAACGTGTAAATTATCCGCAACATGCAAGTTTCTTATATCAAGCGCAAGCTGAAATTTTAAAACGTATGGGCAATAAAAAAGCAGCTTTAAGTTTGCTTAATGAAGCTGTCAAGAATCTGCCCGACGATCCCGAAATTTTATACTCTGAAATTTTATTGCTAGACCCTTTTGAAAATCGCGATATTCTGGACAAAGCACTTAAACAGCTATTGAATTTAGAACCTAATAATCCAGCTTATCTAAATGCTTATGCTTATACTTTGGCTTTGCAAAATCGACGTCTAGACGAAGCACGTCGCTATGCTGAACATGCTTTAGAATATGCACCCGATCAAGCATCTATCTTAGATACTTTGGGCTATATTACCTTTTTGCAGAATGATTTTGATGCAGCCTCTAATATTCTCTCTAAAGCTTATAGTTTGAGTCATAGTATTAATATTGGGATTCGTTATGCGAAGTCTTTGTATATGCAAGGTGCATTGCCACAATTTAATGAAGTGTTACAACAACTCAAACAAAATCATCCAAATGATCCTCAATTAAATCAATTAGATTCACTAATATTACCGCAACATATTAAAAAGAGTTAATCGCCTATATGCGTCACATTCAGCAGATCATCTTCGCCCTTACTGCAACAGCAACGCTTGCTTTTACTGGGTGTCAGCAAGTCGTTAAGCCTGCCCCAACCACACCAACACAGGTACCTACAGATGGTTCAACTCAAAAGCCATCAAATCAATTCAATTTAGAGGGAAAAATTGGGGTAAAAACCCCAAAACAATCTGGCAGTGCTTTCTATACGTGGTCGCAAAATCAACAAGATTTCAATATTCAGCTCAATGGTATCTTAGGTATTGGTAAAACCATTATTGAAGGAAAATCAGGTGAAGTGACTTTAAACAGTTCTAAGACTGGGTTAATTTCAGCTGAAAGCCCAGAAGAACTGCTTGAAAAAGCCACCGGTTGGGTCGCTCCCATCACGCATATTGTTGACTGGGTACAGGGCTATCCTGCCACTGAAAATGCACAAGTTGCACATGACTCAGCACAACGTATTACTCAAATTATTGAAGATGGTTGGACCGTAGATTTTAGTTATAATCATCAGGCGACTTTACCCAACAAACTAATTTTAAAGCAACAACTTGAATCAGGTCAGGAAAACCGTATTACAATGGTGATTCAAAACCGTTAAATCTCAACATCAGGCAATCAAATCTATGCTTCGTGTTCCCTCACCTGCAAAATTGAATCTGTTTTTGCATATTACTGGTCGCCGTGAAAACGGTTATCACGAGTTGCAAAGTATTTTTCAGCTCATTGATTTATATGATTGGCTAGAATTTAGCCAAACAGATTCCGATCAAATCGTGATTGAGGGATTGGAGAGTGTCGATCTGCAACACAATCTGATCTACAAAGCTACACAAATGCTGCTTCCTTATGCGAAACATGCAAGTGGCTTAAGTATTCGTATTGAAAAAAATATTCCAATGGGTGCTGGCTTAGGTGGTGGCTCATCAAATGCGGCAACCACATTGATCGTGGTCAATCAATTGTGGCAATGTGGGTTAAATACTGAACAACTGGCAGCATTTGGCGTTAAATTGGGTGCAGATGTTCCTATCTTTGTGCATGGTCGTAATGCTTGGGCAGAAGGTATTGGTGAACACTTAACATTCATAGACTTAGATCAAAAACAATACATTGTGTTAAAACCTGATTGTTTTATCAGCACTCAACGACTTTTTTCGCAAAAAACATTGACAAGAGATACGAAGCCTACTAAATTTTGCGCCTATCAGCTAAAGCCATCTGATTTCAGAAATAGCTTTGAGCCATTGGCAAGAAGTTTATACCCTGAAGTTGATGAAGCAATGCAGTATTTAGATCAGTTCGGTACAGCAAAGCTTACAGGTACAGGTGCTTGTGTTTTTGTTGAAGTCACTGAACAAATGAAGATTGATGATATTTTAAATCATTCACCCTGCAAAGCCTTTTTGGTCAACAGTTTGAATGAATCACCACTCATTCATTTTAAAGTGTAATGATAGGGGCGTCGCCAAGTGGTAAGGCACCGGGTTTTGATCTCGGCATCCGTTGGTTCGAATCCAGCCGCCCCTGCCATCATTTTTCACCTGTAGATCGTTGTATTTTAGGGGCGTCGCCAAGTGGTAAGGCACCGGGTTTTGATCTCGGCATCCGTTGGTTCGAATCCAGCCGCCCCTGCCATTAAATACAACATCGAATTAGGGGCGTCGCCAAGTGGTAAGGCACCGGGTTTTGATCTCGGCATCCGTTGGTTCGAATCCAGCCGCCCCTGCCATTTTCTCAAAAAAGACAGAACATGGTATTTGCATTTAATGTTGATTTACCTTGACAGAAACATGCAAAAACACTAAAATTCTGCCGCATTAGGGGCGTCGCCAAGTGGTAAGGCACCGGGTTTTGATCTCGGCATCCGTTGGTTCGAATCCAGCCGCCCCTGCCATCTAATTTCAAATCTGCCAACCGCCAAGGGTGCTTCATGCCCAATCTTGTCGTTTTTAGTGGAACTGCGCATCCACAATTCGCCCAAAAAGTCGTTAGCCATCTGCACATTCCTCTTGGAGCTGCTGCTGTAGGTAAATTTTCTGATGGTGAAATCACTGTCGAAATTACTGAAAATGTGCGTGGTAAAGACGTATTTATCGTACAGCCCACTTGTGCCCCTACCAATGATAACCTTATGGAAATCCTGGTAATGGCTGATGCATTGCGTCGCGCAAGTGCTGGTCGTATTACTGCTGTAATTCCCTACTTTGGTTATGCTCGTCAAGACCGTCGTCCACGTTCAACTCGTGTTCCAATTACAGCAAAAGTTGTCGCAGATATGCTGACGACTGTTGGTATTGACCGTGTTGTCATGATCGATTTGCATGCTGACCAAATCCAAGGTTTCTTCGATATTCCTGTAGATAACATCTACGGTACACCTGCTTTACTTGCTGACTTGCGTCAACAACAGCATCATAACCTGATGGTGGTTTCACCTGACGTTGGTGGTGTTGTGCGTGCACGTGCTGTTGCAAAGCAAATGGGTGATATTGATCTTGCAATCATCGATAAACGTCGTCAAAAAGCCAATGAATCACAAGTGATGCATTTGATTGGTGATGTACGTGATCGTGACTGTGTTATCGTGGATGACATGGTGGATACAGCTGGTACATTGTGTAAAGCTGCCGATGCATTAAAAACTTTTGGTGCACGTAAAGTGGTTGCTTATGCAACACACCCTGTACTTTCAGGTAAAGCACTTGAAAATTTAAGCAAATCTGTGATTGATGAATTGGTTGTTACTGACACAATTCCACTTTCAGAAGAAGCATTAAAACTTGGTAAGATTCGCCAAGTTTCAGTAGCAAGTATGGTTGCTGAAACAATTCGTCGTATTAACAACGAAGAATCTATTAGCGCAATGTTTGATTCTTATCTATAATAGCGCAAAATTTTCAAAGCCCTGCCCTTAGGTGGGGCTTTCTATCACTGGACTGGTCGAAAGTTCAGTCAATTAAACTCAATGAGGAAATGTCATCATGGCAAACTTCGTATTAAATGCAGTAGCACGTGAAGAAGCAGTTCAAGGGAAAGGTTCGAGCCGCCGCCTTCGTCTTCAAAACAAAGTTCCAGCAATCATCTACGGTGGTGCTGCTGAACCTGTAGCAGTAACTTTAGAACTTCGTGAGCTTGTTAAAGTTTTAGAAAACAATGCTTTCTTTGAAGAAGTTATTGAAATCAACATCGATGGTAAAGTTGAAAGCGTTAAAATCCAAGCGTTACAACGTCACCCATCTAAAAACACTCCTATGCACGCTGACTTCAAACGCGCATAAGTGTTTAATGGTGTAAATGAGTGAGTAAACTTTCACTGATTGTTGGTTTGGGTAATCCAGGTTCTGAATATGCCCAAACCCGCCATAATGCAGGCTTCTGGTTTGTTGAACGCCTTGCAGAGCAATATGGCATAACTTTAAAAACTGATTCAAAATATAAAGGAATCAGTGGTCGCGGCAATATAGAAGGACAAGATGTTCGTCTGTTACTGCCAACAACATTTATGAACCTTTCTGGTCAAAGCGTTGTTCCTTTCGCAAAATTCTATCAAATTAAACCAGAAGAAATTCTCATCGCCCACGACGAACTGGATATGGATCCAGGTGTAATTCGTTTAAAAACTGGCGGCGGACATGGTGGTCACAATGGTCTACGTGACATTGTTCCACATATCGGTTCTAATTTTCATCGTCTTCGTATAGGTATTGGTCATCCTGGCGCAAAAGAAAAAGTATCAGGACATGTACTTGGCAAAGCACCAAGTAGTGAACAGACACTGATGGACGATGCTATACATCATGCTTTAGCGAGAACGAAATTATTGGTCAATGGTGAGATTCAGCAAGCAATGAATCAAATCAATGCTTATAAACCATAATTCAAAGCTCAATTTTTACATTCTTTGTTCAACAATTTTTCTTGCTATGATTCATTTTTAAGAGCAAAATGCGCTTTCAAATGTATCCCCCCCTATTGAAAATTGTTGATCCATCGCAAGATAACAATCGTAAGGGCAACTCTGGAGACGCGCATCATGCTATCTCGTTTATTAAAAGCAAAAATCCATCGTTGTGTTGTAACACAAGCAGAACTACATTATGAAGGCTCTTGTGCAATCGACGGTATTCTCTTGGATTTGGCTGGTATTCGTGAATATGAAGAAATTCATATGTGGAACGTGACCAATGGTAAACGTTTTACAACTTATGCGATTCGTGGTGAAGAAGGCTCAGGCATTATTTCTGTCAATGGTGGTGCTGCACTTCAAGCTGATGTGGGTGATTTAATGATTATTGCAACCTTTGGTGACTTTACCAACGCTGAAGCAGATGCGCATAAACCTCGCCTTGTTTATGCAAACCCAGATAATACGGTGAATCACACAGCAAACTGTATCCCTGTTCAAGTTGCTTAAGCAACAACAGAGCATTAAGAACCCGCACAATAATGCGGGTTTTTTTTTGCCCAACCAACTTATAACGCTTTATTTGCTGGACTAAATCCATCTCGCCAATATTGTTTATTTTCGCAGTCCAAATCTTGTAACTGCGCTCCTCTTAGAGATGCAAGGATTGTATTACCCTGTTGATCAACTTTAAATTCTGCATACTGCGCAGCTTGATAACATTTCCCTAAACCTTCAGCGAACAAGAAACTTTTTGATGCTGGATATAATGATGTATATCGATTATCTGGGTTTTTTAATATTAACCGAGTAGTTTTTACATTTTTCGGCGGATCAAAATAAGTATGAATCACTCGACGCTGTTGATCTAATTCTACAAAGGTCAAAACCGAAGAGTTATTTTTTATACGTTCATCATAATAATGCCCTGAAAACACCTGACCGACTGTCTCAGTAGTTTCATTAGTAGGTTTTGTAGGATTCCCAGTTTGAAGTTTTGTGTCCTGAGGCACTAAATAAAGCTGATAGCGAAGTGCCATGTAATCCCCTTGAATAAAGGAACGTGGATCTACAGGCTGTAAACGAACATAGATACTCTGACTATTCTTCAAATGCTGTTCATTCTTAAAAATAATTCCCAGAAAGAGAACTATGCTCATTAAAGCAAGACAAAGAGGAATGATTTTTTTCATGTATTTTCCCTCTCTACTGATTGAAACTTATGTAACACCCAAGTCAATGCCAACAACAATAATCCTGAGCTAAAAATACTTAGACTTTTAATCAGGAAGCTGACATTTAAAGCGTAGTAAATAAACCATAAGGTCAAAGCCAAAGTGACCAAAGCTAATCCGTAGACGATCTTATCGTGTTGTGACAATGCCCATGAAAGTATCGCCATACAGATAAAAATTTCAAAATAACCATAAAATATCAATACTGCAGCAAAAGCCAACAATATGACTTGTGCAACCACGCTAAATTGATTGCGAATCCGCAACATCATAAACAAAGCCAACCATAAAATAGGTAAGCCCAAATTCAGGATAGGAAGATATTTGATTTTTTCTAATTCATATTGCCCAAATAGTGTATAGAAGCCTAAAGATGACAGAATAATCAGTAAATTAGCCAAAGCTAAACTTCGTTGGTATTGACTAGGTTGAACACGCTGTACCCAAATCATTGCCAAATAAAATCCATAACTCAATAAGGTCAAATATGAAAAATTTTCAATGAAACGATGTACGCCAAATAGCGTGCTTAAATCCCAGATCAGTGCAATACCAGATAAGTACAAAACAAAAATTTGAATAAAAATAAAAAACCAATGGCTGCGAATAAAATAACTGAGAGACAGCATAACCAGCTGAATAAAGAAAATAGGAAAGAATTGATCTGTTAATTCAAAGCTATGGAAAATTACAGCATTTTGCCCCGCAATCCATATACAATATGCAAACTGTCTTAAAAATAAAGCGTGTTTATTTTTTAAAATAAAGGCAGCCAGCACCACAAAAACGGCTCCCATAATTAAGGAAAAATTACCCCAAAAAGTCAGCATCAATGATGCCAATACAATACCAGCAATCCATGCGCCTACAGCGATTGGAATGTTATTAAATCTGTTTTGAGGAATAAACTTAATCAATAAAACAGTAATCAGTGCAAACCATGCAAAAACCAGTAATGCGATTAAAAATAAACCGAGCACCTCTGATTCTCGAAAAAAGCCATTCATCCACTTGAAAATCACCAGTGTAAAAGTAATCCCCAAACCAACGGCTGAAAGTACACTACACAGTTGATCTTTTTTTCGATAAAAATAAATAAATGCGACAGAAAGCAGAAAAAAAGACGAAATCAAATAGGCGATTTTGACGTTTAATAAGGTAAAAATCATAGCTGTGGCATATGCTAACTCACCATCACCATATAAAAATAAACCCATATGCCAAATCGAAAGAATGCTAAACCCTAAGATAAAGAGATAACGTAATTTTTGATAATAACGAAGACAAAAATAAAACTGAAACAATAAAAGAAGATTTAAACTAAAAATGAATGTGACAGGATATTCATCAGCCCAAAATGTTTGTTTAAAAAACAAAAATAAAGTGAGTTGGCTAGTGATACACAGTAAGGTAAAAATACCAATATTGTGACGATATAACCAAGGAAGCAATAAAATAGACCAGATCAAAAACAGTAAATAACTGTCCGCTCCCGTTTGGTAAATTTGACCGATGACCGCCAAACTTAAACCGATCATTAAGCCACTAATCGTATGTAAACATTGCACTAAATAATCATGTCGAACAAAGAACAGACTTGAGCATGCACTCAACAATAATAAGACTTGCGGAATTGCCAACTGCAAAGCTTGTGGCAACATAAACCAATTCGCTGCGGTTAAATACAAAATACTGACAGCAATGAGCGTAAATCCCAAAACCTGCAAATGTTGAACGAAATGATCATTCCGCCATGAATATATATCTTGCTGTATATTAATCAATGCACTCCCCCCTACTTATTGTTTGTTGTTTATGAATATCACTATGAAGATAGATACTGTTGAATAATGTATAAATTTGATTATTTTCTATAGCAAATATTGTTCTAACCATAGTACTCATCATTCTAAAAAAAAGCATCCATTCCAAGAAAAACTGGCTATAATGACTTTACATCGCTTCAGGGCGGGGTGTAATTCCCCACCGGTGGTAAATTGGACTGATTTTTAATCATGAACCAAAAGCCCACGAGCCTATCACTTGAAATCAGTGATTCGCAGATTTGGTGAAATACCAAAGCCGACGGTATAGTCCGGATGAAAGAAGACGACGTCACAGCTTAAAAATTTCAATATTCGTTATTGGAAAATGTTTTGTAACGCCACTATTTCAAATGTCCTGAAATGTTCAACCGTATTTTCACTTTTACGAGAGCGTTTCAATGTCTAGTTTAATTCAACCTGAAATTTTCTTTTCTGCATTATCTCCAGCAGAACAACGTATCCAGCAAGCTTTAGAAGATATGCGCCAAGGCAAACCTGTTTTGGTCATGGACGATTTTGATCGTGAAAACGAAGCTGATCTAATTGTTGCTGCGGAAACACTCAATGTTGAAACCATGGCGCGTATGATTCGTGATGGTTCTGGTATTGTCTGTTTGACACTTACCGATGAACTCGCTGACCATCTTGAATTACCACCTATGGTACAAGACAATTCGAGTCAATTTAAAACAGCATTTACCGTGACCATTGAAGCTGCCCAAGGGGTTACAACAGGCGTTTCAGCAAAAGATCGTACCACTACGATTCATGCTGCTATTAAAACTGGTGCTGTAGCAAGTGACTTAAACCGTCCTGGTCATGTTTTCCCATTACGTGGTCGTGCTGGTGGCGTATTAACACGTCGTGGTCATACAGAGGGTTCAATTGATTTGGCTCGTATGGCAGGTTTAAAACCAGCGGGTGTGCTTTGTGAAATCACCAATCCTGATGGAACAATGGCAGCTGGTATTCAAGTGCTTGCTTATGCGCAGACACACCATTTAACCGTCATTACCATCGAAGAATTGGTGCAGTACCGCCTCAAACACAATATTTAAAAATCTAGTTCACAATTTAGATTGTGGTGCTTCATAATAAAATCCCAATTCAAATGGTTGAATTGGGATTTTTTGTCGCTTTAATTTATTTTTAAAATATGTATTTTTGTTAAGATCTAAACATCTTCCAAATGCAAAATACTCTGTCGAATACCATCTGCGCGTAACCATGCAAAATCATAACTTGCTGTTGCCAAAGCCAAAACACGACGCTCAAACTCATCCCATAAAGGTTTCACTTGTTTCGACTGAATCCCCAAACCACTTTCTTCTGCCAAATGCTTATTTTTTTCACAAAGTTTTAAGGCATGATAAAGCTTGCGACCTTTTGATGCCGAATCCAGTACACGAATACGCTTGCCTTGAATAAAGCCTTCTATATGTCTTAAATCTGCAAGTGGAAGCATTGGAACCAAAATTTGATCTAACTGCGCATCTAAGCGTTTCCAAACCGCCAAACGTTGATCTGAATTATAAGTGTTCCATTGAATGACTTCGTGATTAAAGCGGCGACAGCCACGACACACAGAATCACCAAATACCGTTGAGCAACGACCAGCGCATGGTGTTAAAGTTGGTATTCGACGCTCATTACTCAAAATAGACTCCTTACATCCACAAAACCACACGGATTTTTAGCATAAAATATCATTTCGCAATACTATATATTGTATATAAATTATTTTAAAGCACTAGATTTAGTATAAAAAACCATATTTTTCTCATGGAATAAAAAAGCACTACAAACACTAGGGTTTTCTCGCATATTCTTGCAAATCACGTTAAAATAGCCGCCTTTAATTTTGTCCTATTTTATATTTGGAGTACTCCATGAACGCTACTGTAGAACAGCTTGCACCTGTAGAACAGCAAGCGACCTCTGGTTGGGTTGTTGCCGCACTTTATCAATTCAAAGAAGTTCAATATCCTGCTGATCTTCAACAACGTCTCTTAGACTTGGTAAAAACAATCAACCTTTGTGGTACTCTTATTGTAGCGAATGAAGGAATCAACGGAACAGTGGCAGGTGATCGCCAAGCAATTGATACGATTCATCAATTCTTGTTAGATCAAGGCTTCAGCACAATGGAATACAAAGAATCTCATAGTGCCGAAAAACCGTTCCGAAAAATGAAAATTAAACTTAAAAAAGAAATTGTAACACTCGGCGTTGAAGTCAAACCACGTGATCTGGTAGGTCACTATTTAGACCCTAAAGAATGGAACGAATTGATTGCTCGTGATGACGTCATTTTAATTGATACACGCAATGATTACGAGTACAAAGCAGGTACATTCAAAGGTGCCATAGATCCAAAGACAGAGACTTTCCGAGAGTTTCCAGACTATGTAAAAAAAGAGTTAGAACAGCATAAAGACAAAAAAATTGCGATGTTCTGTACAGGTGGTATTCGTTGTGAAAAATCGACTTCTTTACTTTTACAAGAAGGTTTTAACGAGGTATATCATCTTAAAGGCGGTATTTTAAAATATCTTGAAGAAACCCCTGCTGATGAAAGCATGTGGGAAGGTGAATGCTTCGTATTTGATGGACGTACTGCGGTCACGCATGGCATGCAAGAAGGTGAAAATATTAAATGTCACGCTTGCGGTTGGCCATTGATTCCAGAAGAAGTTGCTCTTCCAAGTTATGAACATGGTGTTTCTTGTAAATATTGTATTGATAAAACAACCGAGCAACAAAAAGAAGGTTTCCGTATGCGCCAATCTCAAATTGTTGCGGCAAAGCGCAAACGCCTTTAATTCTACAGATCCGATAAAAAGCCGTAGTTCATCCACTACGGCTTTTTACTGTAATACCCATTGCATGCTCAATATCAGATTCAAAATTAATAAAACAAAGAATTTTTCTAAAGTGTTTAGTCATTCAATCAAAACGTTTTAAAGCACAACAAATCCCTACTATATTTTCTAAAATGTACACAATACTATGTTGATAACTGCCTATTTTTATATACAAAATGACTGATTGGATTATTGCGATCATGGAGCAATTGGGTTACTTCGGTATTGCTCTGCTCATGTTTTTAGACAATGTTTTCCCCCCTATTCCCTCTGAAATTATTATGCCATCTGCAGGCTTTACCGCATCTCAAGGACAATTGCTGTTATCGGGTGTAATTATTGCAGGAAGTATAGGCTCACTTGTTGCAGCAGCATTGTTGTACTGGGTTGGGCGTAAGATTCCCAACCAAAAAATTTTTGAATGGGTAGATCGCTACGGAAAATATCTTTTTATCAAAACAGAAGATGTTAAAAAAGCTTTAGATTGGTTTGAGAAATATGGTCACAATGTGGTCTTTTTTGGGCGAATGATTCCAGCTGTACGCTCTTTGATTAGTATTCCAGCAGGAATGAGTCATATGCCCTTTTGGAAATTTATGCTGTATAGCAGCTTAGGAACAGTCATCTGGACCAGCTTTCTTGCCGCAGTCGGCTATTACTTTGGAAACAATACTGCATTAATGCAAAAAATTTTCAGTCAAGTGAGCTATGTCATTATTTTCATCGTCTTTATTTTCATTGCTTATTGGGTGTATCGAAGATTCAAAAAAGCCAAGTCAATGTAATCAAAAGCATCCCCCTGAAAATTTTAAAGCTGAAAGCTGATGGATAGGTCATCACGAAGCTGATCCCCGTCCATTTAATTGCATGAGATCACCGAGTTTTCTATTTTGAAAATATACAACAGCCACTAACAATAAAATTCATCATCCCCTTTATTCATTATCGAATGTCATAAAATAGTCGAATTCAATGTTAAAATAAAATTTCTATATTTCCTGCTAAAAATTTTTCCCACTTCACTTTGTCTCATCATATTTATGCATATGATTTACTCATTTGATCTCAAGATTTATAGCAACAACAAAGATAAATTTAGCAATTGGTAAATAAACTTGAAGAAATTCAACCACTCTTAAATATATTCCAAAAACTCATGTATACCCAAAAAATATTCTCGATTTATTTTATATCAAATATATGAAAAATATACACAATAATTTATTTTTAAAAAAAGGAATGCATGAGTGAATGAAATGATTGCTGTCATCTTAATCACTTGTTTGGCTGTCATTAGCCCAGGTGCTGACTTTGCCATTGTAACCCGTAATAGTTATCTATATGGTCGTCAAATTGGACTCAGTACAGCATTGGGAATTGCAGGCGGTGTGTGGATACATGTGGCTTATAGTCTGCTTGGACTCGGTTTTTTAAAAAACCATATGCCTTATCTCCTACAAACGATTCAATATGTTGGCGCAGCTTATTTGATTTACTTGGGATACAAAACGTTCACCCAAAACAAAGTACAGTTAAATGAAAATGGTGTGGGTATCACTGCTTGGCAAGCATTTCGACATGGTTTTTTAACCAATAGTCTGAACCCCAAAACAACCCTATTTGTCGTCAGTTTATTTGCGCAATTGATTACTACAGCTGGGAATTCCACACTAAAATTAGTGTCATACGGCGCTTTCATTTCAATCAGCCATTTTATTTGGTTCGCACTCATTGCACTATTTTGTGCACATCCCACAATCCGCAATAAAATTTTAGACAATGAAATTATCATCAATCGAATTATTGGGGTTTTACTGTTTATTTTAGGGTGCAGCTTACTTTTCGCGAAGTTCTAAATTTCGAAATATCATGCTGTTATTTTTAATCTTTGAGGAAATTGGTAAATTTTAAATTCCTTAAAGCTTATTTGTGTGTGAACAATAGAGCTCTTTTATACATCAGAAAACGATCATATTGAACGAATCAAATGGATACTGAAAGTGCCCTCTTTCCTTCAACAAAAGGCAAAGCTGAGGGGATTTTTGTCGATTTATAGTTTATAAAGAACTTATGAAAGAAGCCCGATTGAATTTGGGTTGAGTTCAACCTGTTTCATTTGCAAGATTGATTATGTAATAAATCTCATTTAAAATTTTTGAGTGCAAATTTTAATCACTTACAACCCCATGCACATATATCACTAAATGAAGAATATAACAGGTACTTAATACATGAATAACTTACTGACACTCAATGACATGCTTACCCCAAAAATTGTCACTGTTTTATATTGGCTCGGATTAATCGGTGTCGTGATTGCTGCTTTAACCACATTGTTTGGGTTTGGTTATGGCGCATACTCAGGATTCTTTAGTCGCTTGTTCTCTGCCATATTGATTATTGTGTTTGGTGGCTTGGCTGTTCGAGTTTACTCAGAACTGCTGATTGTGATTTTCAAAATTCATGAAAATTTAAAGAAAATTGCAGATCGCCAACCTTAATATCAAAATAGGATGTAAATAAGAAAATATTATTCAGATTTATATGATCAAGATCAAGCCTCTTGGTATTGGTGTTGTTATCGCAGATAGCAAAACAAAAAAAAGCCTGCTTTCACTGGAGAAAGCAGGCTTTTTATCTGAGTCGATTAGTTTGGTGTATGGTACATCAAGTAAATTTCATTCAGATTTTCAGGAATTTCTTCGGCGATCTCATCCATCAATTGACCATTACGGCGGAATGATTCCATTTGAGGATCTTCATCATCTACACCACTAAACACCATCATTGGCAGTGTTAGATCTACAATTTGCTCTTCATATTCTGGTGCAAACCAAGCATCTTCATTCAGGAACATTGCGTCTACGAAACCAACACTCCAATCTCCTAAACTAGACTCTACGTCTGCTTCTTCAATTTCAAAAGGAAACTCAATTCCTTCTTCGTTGGCTAAGTTCTGACGAATCGCTTCAAGCCATGCTTTGATTTGTGCAATAATTTCAGCAGGAACTTTCTTTTGATTGTTATCAAACAACTCATCTAGCCATTGATCAAAACGAGGACCAACTGCAGTTGCACATAAGAAACCATGAGTCGCTGCGAAATCTAGACCAAAT
Source organism: Acinetobacter sp. WC-743 (assembly GCF_000335555.1). Taxonomy (NCBI): domain Bacteria; kingdom Pseudomonadati; phylum Pseudomonadota; class Gammaproteobacteria; order Moraxellales; family Moraxellaceae; genus Acinetobacter; species Acinetobacter sp. WC-743. Next base: position 34,491 of record NZ_AMFQ01000085.1, read on the forward strand.
TCATTTTGGTCACCATCTAGATAATCGCTCAGTAGGTCTAAATCTAAAGCACTCATTTTGTTTCCAATAAACTTTGATCAGCTTTAAGCATAGCATTTTCCAAGGCTATGCCCAATGAATTTTTAATCTTCATCATCAAAATCATCGTCGTCATCAATGTCATAATCAAAATCTTTTAAATCTTTCTCTAAACGACGCTGTGCAAGTAAATCATCGATCAAACGTCGCTTTTCTAAAGATTCTTTGGCGCTAATTTTGCTTGATGACTCATCAAAACTAACATCATCATCACCGTAGTTATCATCTAGTTCAAAATCTGTAGAAGACACTAAAACTACCTCATAATGAAAAAAAGTGAATGGGTCTAGGCGCTATTTATCTGTCTTCAGAAAACTTGTCAAGTTTTTTTTATTTTTTTTGTATTTATAGACCAAATTAGGCTTTTTTTAAGCCCTATTTTATGTAATGATATAATCCACCCTGCGTCTTGTTGTTTTTCGATAAATTTGAACAAAAAACGCACGGGATGATCTTGAAAATAACAATTTCAGCCCCCACCTAATTGATTGAATTTGAATTCTAAATATTCTATCAGACCGTTTTAACTGGTTTTCTGATGGGATAGCTGAGCTATTCACATCTATAAATTAACAGATTGTGCTATTATGCACGGTTTTTCACTGCCACAGATTCAACGAGAAGAGAGTAAAGATGAGCGAAATGCATTCCCCTACTTCACAAGTAGCGGCTCTTATTAGCCGAGGCAAAGAACAAGGTTACTTAACCTACGCTGAGGTTAACGATCATCTCCCAGACTCAATCACAGAAAGCGAACAGATTGAAGACATTATTCAAATGCTTCAAGACGTGGGTATTCCTGTACACGAACGCGCACCAGAAACTGATGATGCAATGTTTGATGGGAATAGCGAAGCTGGCGATGAAGTTGCAGAAGAAGAAGCTGCTGCTGTACTTGCCTCTGTAGAAAATGAACCTGGTCGTACCACTGACCCTGTACGTATGTATATGCGTGAAATGGGTACTGTTGAACTTCTTACACGTGAAGGCGAGATTAGTATCGCTAAACGTATTGAAGAAGGTATTCGTGACGTTTTACATTCAATCGCTTACTGGCCAAATGCTGTAGAAGTTGTACTACAAGAATACAAAGATTATGAAGCTGGTGAACGTCGCCTTGCTGATATTCTTTCAGGTTATTTAGATCCTGAAACAGATGAAGCAATTCCTGAAGTATTAGAAGACGAATCAGAAGATTTAGATGAAGATGAAACTAGTTCATCAACTAAACCTGCCAAAGACGTTAAATTGGATGATGATGACGAAGATGAAGAGTCAGAAAGTGATGATGATTCTGAAGGTGAGTCTGGTCCAGATCCTGAAATCGCCAAAGTTCGTTTCGATGAATTAGAAGCGGTTTGGAATGCAGCGAAAGAAACGATTGCTCAACATGGTCGCAACAGCGCTCAAGGTGTTGAAGCGATGGAAGCGCTTGCAACTGTATTTATGATGTTCAAATTCACTCCACGTTTGTTTGACATTATTTCTGAAATGATTCGTGGTACACACGAGCAAATTCGTACTTCTGAACGTGAAGTGATGCGTTATGCAGTTCGTCGTGGACGTATGGACCGTACGCAATTCCGTACATCATTCCCAGGTCAAGAATCAAATCCAGCATGGTTGGACGAGCAGATTGCTAAAGCACCAGCGGAGATGAAAGGCTATTTAGAAAAAGTTCGCCCAGATGTATTGGCATTTCAACAAAAAATTGCAGACATCGAAAAAGAACTTAATCTAAACGTGAAAGAAATTAAAGATATTTCTAAACGTATGGCGATTGGTGAAGCGAAAGCTCGTCGTGCCAAAAAAGAAATGGTGGAAGCAAACTTACGTTTGGTAATTTCGATTGCGAAAAAATATACCAACCGTGGTCTACAATTCCTCGACTTGATTCAAGAAGGTAATATTGGCTTGATGAAAGCAGTAGACAAGTTTGAATATCGTCGTGGTTATAAATTCTCGACCTATGCAACTTGGTGGATTCGTCAGGCGATTACTCGTTCTATTGCTGACCAAGCACGTACAATTCGTATTCCAGTCCACATGATCGAAACAATTAACAAGATCAACCGCGTATCTCGTCAATTGCTTCAAGAAATGGGGCGTGAACCAACACCTGAAGAATTGGGTGAACGTTTAGAGATGGACGAAGTTAAAGTTCGTAAAGTGCTCAAAATCGCCAAAGAACCGATTTCTATGGAAACGCCGATTGGTGATGATGAAGATTCGCATCTTGGAGATTTCATTGAAGACAGCAACATCACCTCACCTGTTGATGCTGCAACTTCAGAAGGCTTAAAAGAAGCAACGCGTGAAGTGCTTGAAAACTTGACTGAACGTGAAGCCAAAGTGTTGAAAATGCGTTTTGGTATTGATATGCCAACAGACCATACTTTGGAAGAAGTTGGCAAACAATTTGACGTGACACGTGAACGTATCCGTCAGATTGAAGCAAAAGCATTACGTAAACTTCGTCATCCTTCACGTTCTGAGCATTTGCGTTCATTCCTTGAAAATGACTAATTTCCATGCTTAATCTATGAATACTTTTGGGACTTGAAAATTAATCGAGTAACCCCATTAAGTATTTAAGAGAAACACAATGCCTGCACTGTTGCAGGCATTGTTGATAAATTAGAGGTGAAAAAATGTTAGACCGCACTCCATCTCGCGAATTACAAGAACATCTTTGGGTTTTTCCAATGGATTACCCAATCAAATTGATTGGTAATGCGGGTGAAGAATTACGTGGTGCTGTCGTCGAAATTTTGGTTAAACATTTTCCAGAGTTTGATGAAACAACGCTAGTTGTACAACCATCACGTACAGGTAAATATCATTCAATTACTGCTCAATTGCGTTTTGATGAGCTTGAACAAGTTCATGCGTTATATGCTGACCTTGCAGCTTGCGAACATATTCGTACAGCATTGTAATTTTGCAATAAATAAGGAACACGCCTATATGGCGTGTTTTTTTATGCCAGCTCAGCCCCACCTCAATCTTAATTACCCTGTTATTTTTAAACCGATAACAACTGTTTTCACCTTTAGTCGTCAATTTCCTTATAATTAACCAACTCCCCTATTTTCAAGGACACATGATAGTGAGTGATGCTGTTCTAAAACCCAAACTGATTATTCGCCAATATCAAGATTTGACATCCTACTCAAATCGTTTTCAAGAAATGAAATCTTTTACTGAGCAACGTGATGAACATTCACCTGATCAGCTTTGGATTCTACAACATCCTGATGTACTCACTCAGGGACAAGCGGGTAAACCAGAACACATCTTAATGCATACCGATATTCCAGTGGTGCAATCTGATCGTGGAGGGCAAGTCACTTGGCATGGTCCTGGTCAAATGGTGATTTATTTTATGTTTGACTTGAATCGCTTGAAATGGAATGTCCGCACACTCGTGACTTATGCAGAAAATCTCATGATAGATTTACTCAAGAAATATCAAGTTGAAGCATATGCCAAACCCGATGCGCCAGGGGTATATGTCAATGAACGTAAAATTGGTTCTTTAGGTTTTAAAATCCGTAGAGGTCGTAGCTATCACGGTTTAGCTTTAAATATTGACTGTAATTTAGAGGGTTTCCACACCATCAACCCTTGTGGATATTCAGGTTTAGAAATGGTACGGGTTTGTGATTTAGTCCAAAATTATCCAGATTACAACCAATTGTCTCAAGATGTGGTTGAGTATTTTCAACAAAGCAATTACTTTAGTGAGATTGAGGTCATTGACAAAAACTCAAATGACGATCAAGTCACATGCAAATAAATCACTTTCTTTTTCTCTAAAAACAAATTAGAGTAATTACTCTAAAACAAAATACAACTGCATAAAGGGACAAGCGAGTGATTTCAAGTAAATCTATCAAACCCGCTTTAGAACAAGCTTACGTCAAACTCATGATGGATGTGATTGGCAGAGGTTTAGTAATGGCGAGTCAAGTTGATGATGAAATTAAACATGAAGTATCTGTACTCCCTGTTGGTTTTACATTATCGATGAAAGTTTTTCCAAATGGCGCTTCATTTATTGCCAAGGTGAATCAAAAGCAACAGCTTGAATTGGTTAAGTCATTAGACCATAAACCTGATCTTTCAATTATTTTTAAGCATGTTCATCACGCATTCTTGGTGTTTTCATTCCAAGAAAGTACAGCACAAGCTTTTGCCAATGATCGCATGATTGCAGATGGTGACGTGTCTTATGCGATTCGTTTAGTGCGTTGCCTAAACAAAATGGAAGCATTGATCTTACCAAAACTCGTCGCGGAACTTGCAGTAAAGGAATACCCTTCAGAGTTAACCTTAAAAGAAAAATTAGCTGGTGCTGCGAATATTTATCTCAAAGTTGCCCAATCATATTTAAAAGGGAGTGCTTAACCCATGGCTAAACCATATTACGAATTTTTCTGTCCTGTAAAAGTGATTGCTGGTCATGCTGCACTCGAACATATTCCATTTGAACTGGCAGCATTAGGCGCTAAACGCCCGATGATCATTACTGACAAAGGTGTTCGCGCAAATCAGCTTTTAGCACCAATTGAAGCCGCATTTGAATCCACTGACATTGAAATTGGCGTAATCTTTGATGACGTTCCGCCAGACTCTAGCCTAGAAACTGTGCGTGCAGCGGCTCAAGCTTATCGCGAAAATAATTGTGATGCGATCATTGCAGTTGGTGGTGGTTCAGTCATTGACACGTCTAAGACAGCCAATATTCTGGTATCTGAAGGCGGTGATGATTTACTAAAATACTCAGGTGCACATAACCTGCCTCGCCCACTTAAACCTTTTTTCGTGATTCCGACGACATCTGGTACGGGTTCAGAGGTAACATTGGCAGCTGTTGTCTCAGATAACCAAAAAAATGTAAAACTGGCTTTCGCCTCAAACTACTTAATGCCACATGCTGCCATTCTTGATCCGAGAATGACACAAACGTTGCCACCGCATTTGACAGCAATGACGGCAATGGATGCAATGACACATGCGATTGAAGCATATACATGTATTGCCGCCAATCCGATTTCTGATGCTTATGCCACTGCAGCAATCAAAAAAATCAGCAAGAGCTTATTTGATGTGCTCGACAATCCAAGTGATGCCAATGGACGCCTAGAACTTGCACAAGCATCTACGATGGCTGGAATCGCATTTTCGAATTCTATGGTCGGGATTGTTCACTCATTGGGTCATGCTTTAGGTGCAGTTGCTCACTTACCACATGGTTTATGTATGAACTTGTTCCTTCCTTATGTATTGGAATATAACAAGGACGTAAATGGCAATAAAATTGCAGATTTATTATTGCCACTTGCTGGTGCAGATATTTATGCACAAACACCTGCCAATCAACGTGCTGATAAAGCAATTGAAATGTTAATGACTATGCGTGATCACATTAACAGTCTGACTAAATTGCCACGTACGCTCAGTGAAACAGGTAAAGTCACGCAAGCTCAGTTCGATGAAATCGCTGAAAAAGCTTTAAATGACGGATCAATTATTTTCAACCCGAAAGAAGCAACATTTAAAGATTTAAAATCTATCTTAGAAAAAGCTTGGTAATTGTTTAAAATTAAGACAATATACGCTTATGAACTGGCCTGATGTTTTTCTAAACATCGGGCTTTTATCTTGCAGAATGGTCAGTCAGCTATTTTTTAATCAAGATGGCATGTTTTCTGCTAAAAAAGCAAACAAAGTTACTGACAAAGGCGACCTTTTTAGAGTAGATTGGCGCACTTTTGTTTTATTCTTAGGGGGGATCGTTCGTCTCAAACGATCCTTATTCAATATGACTGATCCTTGATCAACGATTAAGAGGATAACGCCGTTGACAGATATCACTGGGACCCAATCCACAGCCAAATTGAAAAAAAATCTTGTGTTGTGGCATATTATCATTATTGGTCTAGCGTATATTCAGCCACTTACCTTATTTGATACCTTTGGTTTAGTATCAGACGGAAGTCACGGACATGTTCCAACTTCATATATTTTTGCGCTTGTTGCCATTCTTTTAACCTCTATCAGCTATGGTCATATGATTAAGCGTTATCCTTCATCAGGTTCTGCTTATACTTATGCGCAAAAATCAATCCATCCCAACGTCGGCTTTATGGTCGGCTGGTCATCTTGGTTAGATTATTTATTATCACCACTAGTCAATATTATTCTGGCGGATATCTACCTAAGGGCTTTATTCCCAGACGTCAATAACTGGATATGGGTTATTGCGTTGACTGCTATTATGACAGTGATTAACTTATTTGGTTCACGTTTTGTTGCACGATTTAATAGCACCATCGTCGTTGTTCAACTGGGTATCATCTTCTATTTTGTCTATGAGGTTTATATTTTACTGACTCAAGGCGTTTATGCAGATGGCACATTAAATCCTGACAAAGCAGAATTATGGTCACTTGCTCCTTTTTGGAGTGAAATGACAACCATTGGTGCATTAATTGGTGGTGCAACGATTCTGTGTTTCTCATTCACTGGTTTTGATGCACTTTCATCACTAGCTGAAGAAACTAAAGATGCTGAAAAAACATTGCCAAAAGCAATTTTTTCAACTGCTTTAATTGCAGGGATCATCTTTATTGTAAGCACTTACTTTATTCAGTTATTTTTCCCAAGTAATGCAACGCTTTATTTCAATCCACTGGATGAGTCTCAGCCTGTAATGTTGGAAGCGCTTGGTAATGCAACGCTTCTCACCGCGATTACGGGAATTGCGTTTAAAAAGCTGGTGCTTTATTTTGCGGTGATTGCGGTACTTGCATCAGGGATTTCAGCGCATGCGGGTGTATCACGTTTGATGTATGTCATGGGACGTGATGGCGTGATCAACAAAAAAGTATTTGGTCATATCAGCCCGAAACTACATACACCGACTTATAATATTTTGATTGTTGGTATTGTTGCACTCTCTGCTGGTTTCTTAGACCTTGAGCATATCGTTAACTTAATTAGTTTTGGTGCTTTGACTGCATTTAGCTTTGTGAATTTCTCCGTGATTTCACGTTACGCACTACGAGATGGCAGAACGAAATCTCTAAAAGAAATCATCAACTATGTGGTTATTCCTTCACTTGGTTTTGCCAGCGTATTTTTAATGTGGCTAGAAATTGATGAAATGGCATTAAAGCTTGGTTTAGCATGGGCTGTACTCGGTGTTGCTTATTTAGCCTATAAAACACGCGGTTTCCGCTATCCAGCCCCACAACATAATGAACATGAATAATCTATGATTTGAAAAGTTCTAGAACAACACAGGCGCTGAGTGCGCCTTTGTTGTTTTCATAGATTCAAGCAATGCTTTTAAAACATGGATCATGAATTATGCAATAAATTTGTCAGTGATGGCTTGGATACGTTTTGCGTAGGCTTTTGCTGTTTCCAAATCGCCACTTGGAATTTCCTCAACACTGGCATCAGATGGCGATTGAACCAATAAGCCCACAGAACCACCTAAATTATTCACATCCTGACGTGTTGCATCTTTGGTATTTGCTGGCAATAAACCTAGGCTCACCCATATACCGCCATGTTGAGATGCAAGTGTTTGCAATGAAATCAAGGTCACTTGCTTATCACCATTTAAACTTGCGCTGTTGGTAAAGCCACCGAAGATCTTGTCAGTCCAAGCACGTGTAAACCAACGCTTTGAAGATGTATCAGCAAACTTTTTAAATTGCCACGGCGCATTTGCCATATAAGTGGGTGCACCAAATACAATTGCATCAGCAGCATCTAAAGTGTCCCAATCTTGATCTTGGATGTTTCCATCTTGATCAATTTGGATCAATGTTGCATCAATTTCAGCCGCGAAAGTTTCTGCAATCACTTTAGTATGACCATAACCTGAATAATAAACGACAGCAATTTTTGACATGTTAAGTCCTCGTGTATACGTTACTTTTGAATTAAAAATCTAATATTTGATATAACTAGGTAATGTTGCGGTTAAACCTTTTTTGAGTACTTGCGTGGATGCTCCCACCAGTACTTCAAATGCATTGTTTTCAATTCCCTCAAATACCTGTTGCGCAACAGTTGATGGAGAAATTTTAGGAATATCGAGTGTTTGGGTTAAGTCTGTATCAATGAATCCCACATGTACGCCCATCACATGCACATTAAACTTAGATAACCATTGACGTGTTGAATTGGTAAATGACCAAGCTGCAGCTTTAGAAATTGCATAACTAGCCAAAAGTGTGCTTGGCTCCCAAGACACATCAGAAAGAATATTGACGATATAACTTTCAGATTTGTTTTCTAAAATGGGAGAAAAATACTGCGTTGTATGGACCACACCATATAAATTGGTCTCTAAAATAGTTTGAGTTGTTGCCACTATATTGGCTTCAACAGGACTTTGATTAAGACGAGCAATACCTGCATTGTTCACCAAAATATTAACGTCACCACATTGCGCTACTGCATTTTGAATAGAAATAGGATCTGTTACATCCGCAATAACTGGAATAATGCCCTGTTGATTAAAATCAGCAATATTACGCATTCCTGCATATACTTTTTGAGCACCACGTCGTACCGCTTCTTGTGCCAATGCCAAACCTAAACCACGATTTGCACCTGTTATAAAAATGACTGCATCTGAAACTTTCATTGCAACAATATCCATTCATACCCTATGGTCAGTCAAAACAACTGACTTAGTGATGCGATGTTTCAACTCAATAAATTTATGATATACTTTTGAAATCTAGTATCAATTAGTTACTACTTGGTAACTGGTCAATTTTTTGTTCTAAAATGCCTACACAGAGGTTGATTTTATGACTAATGCATTCAATTTTAATATTTTTCATCCTGATTGCCCGGCACGATCTTTTTTTGAAAAATTTGCAGATAAATGGATTTTATTGATTATTTATCAACTCGATCAGCACTCACAGCACTTCAATGAACTCAAAAAAAACTTGATGGGCATCTCTCCCAAAGTGCTTTCTCAGAAATTAAAAATTCTTGAAAGAGATGGCTTTATTTCTCGTACTATTCATGAAAATAATGTCATTCGAGTTAAATATGCTTTAACAACACTGGGACATGAATTTGCCCAAACCGCACTATCATTTAAAATCTGGGCAGAAGGAAATATGCAACATGTGATACGCGCGCAGAGGCAATTTGATTTAGTTCAAGCAAAAACTGAGCCAGCGATAATATAAGTCACTTATATTGCAAAAACAGACATGATGCACTTAAATACCACCAATATATCCCTAAGCTGCATCATCGCGGGAACATAACCTAAATAGAATTCCAACATTACAGACTGAATGGAATAACAACAATGAAGATTATATTTTTCTCTATCTTGATCACGATGAGCAATCTCACTTTTGCATCTTATGAAAACTCATGTGATCTTATTGTTAAACTTTTAGAAAATACTTCAACGCGTACACTTTACATCAATAGAGATGGACTTGGTGAAATAGAGGAAACATCAATGCATATCAAAGGTGTTGTCAAAAAAGCGCAAGCAGCTGGGCGTGCGGATCAAGGCTGCCAACACTATATTGGTCAAGTTATAGAAGAGAATTTAACAAATTATCCAAATCGCTCAGAACTTAAAAAGGGAGAGAAAATTAAACTGAATATCTTAATCACAGATTACAAAGGAATGTCTAAATCTGAAACTATCACCTATTTAGAAACAAATAAATAAATCTCCAAAAGCTTCTCATAATTTGTATAAAAGCATAAAGTTTATTGGATATGAGTGATTGAAATCGAATCACTTGTATGGATAATCAGGCGGTTTGACTATAGCAATTAAAATCAATCAAACGAAAAGATACTTTTAAAATGAGAAAATTATGAAAATAGTATTGCTATTGATGTTGAGCATAATCACTCATAGTACATATGCTTCTTACATCAACTCTTGCGATTTAGTGGTGAAACTTTTAGAAGATACTACAGTAAAATCTTTTCAAGTCTACAAAGAAGGCTTCATTCCCAATGTGGATGAAAAACATCTTATTTCCTTTAAAGGTCTTGTTAAAAAAGCAAGTGTGGCAGATCGTGCAGACAGCGATTGTCAACACTATATGGGCACAGTCTTGAAAAATAGTTTTTTCTATCCCCATGCATCTTTTAAGGCAAAGAAAGGGCAAAAGATTAAAATAAATGTGCTAATCAAAGATTTTAGAGAAACCTCTAAATCCGATCAGGTAACATATTCAATTTTAATCACATTACTCGAACCAAAAAGTAAAACAAAGATTATCTTTTGATAAGCCCTCTATAGAACAAGTAAAATTTCACTGAAGCTCTTTAAAATCTTGCTGACGCCATGCTTCATAAAGAATCACCGCAGTTGCATTAGATAAATTTAAACTGCGTGAATTCGGTGCCATAGGTAAACGAATCCAATGTTGCTGAGGAAACATCATTCTGACATCTTCAGGTAAACCACGTGTTTCTGGTCCCATTAGCAAAGCAACAGGACGATTTAAATCCGAGGTATGTGGTGTCTCAGTGCCTTTGGTTGTCAAAGGATAAATCGCATCAAGGTCAATCCCTTGATCCTTTAAATGAACCAAACATTCTGCAAAGTTTTCCCAAACTTTCATATGTGCCCATTCATGATAATCCAAACCAGCACGACGCAACTTCTTATCATCTAGTTCAAAACCCAAAGGTTTGACAAGATGTAATTGTGCACCAGTATTGGCGCATAAACGAATGATATTCCCTGTATTTGCAGGAATTTCAGGTTCGTATAAAACAACATGAATCACGGGAGATCTCTACTTTTCAAAATCCAACCTAAATACCTAAAAAAGAGAATAACTCTTTCATCAACAAAAGATTAGAAAGATTCTATTGCCACTGTAACTGTTCACGCAAACGTACCACTTCACCGATAATGGTCAAAGTAGGCGCTTGTATATGGTTTTCTTCAACTTTTGATGCAATGTCGGCCAAAGTTCCCACCACGACTTTTTGATCAGGTGTCGTACCTTTAGAAATTAAAGCCACTGGCATATTTGGACGTTGACCATGTGCAATCAAATTTTCACAAATTTTTTCCAATCCAACCAAGCCCATATATAAAACCAGTGTTTGATTTTCATAGACCAACTCACGCCATGGTAACTCAGGTGAACCTTCTTTGAGATGCCCTGTCAAAAACCGCACACTCTGTGCATAATCTCGGTGTGTCAGTGGAATTCCTGCATAAGCAGAACACCCCGATGCTGCTGTTACACCAGGTACGACCTGAAAGGCTATATTTGCAGCGAAAAGCTCTTGGATTTCTTCACCACCACGCCCAAAAATAAATGGATCACCACCTTTCAAACGGCATACACGCTTACCTTCAGCAGCATATTTGACCAGCAAAGCGTTGATTCCATCTTGAGGTACTGAATGATTTGATCGTGCTTTACCGACATATATCTTTTCAGCATCACGGCGACATAACTCTAATATGGGCGGTGAAACCAAGCGGTCGTAAATAATCACATCTGCTTGTTGCATGAGTCTCAATGCTTTTAATGTTAAAAGCTCAGGATCACCTGGTCCTGCTCCGACCAAATACACTTCACCTTTTGGCTTTTGCCATTTACCCAAGGCTTGCTCAATCAGGCGATCTGCCTCGATCAAGTTGTCATTAAACACCTGCTCTTTTAAAGGGCTGGCATATAAGTCTTCCCAAAAAATACGACGCTCATCTGGATTGATGATCTGTTCTTTCACTGCTTTACGCCATTTTCCAGAAAAATCAGCAAGCTTCCCCATCCCATGTGGAATAGCAGCTTCAAGTTGAGTGCGAATTTGTCTGGAAAGAACTGGAGAAGCACCATTAGTCGCAATTGAAATAACCAACGGTGAGCGATCAATAATGGCAGGCACCATAAAACGACAATGCGGAGGATCATCTACACTATTGACCAATATATTGAGATCTTCACAACGCTCAAAAACAGCTTGGTTTACAGCTTTATCATTGGTTGCCGCAATCACCAAGCGATAATGACTTAGGCTGAGTTGTACATTAAATTTTTCTGGATAATATTGCCCATGCGTCGAATGTACAAGCGCTAAAAGCTCTGCTTCTATGTCAGGGGCAATCACATAAATAACTGCACCTGATTTAGCCAATAATACCGCTTTGCGGTAGGCAATATGCCCACCACCAACAATCAGACAAGGTTGCCCTTGCAATTTTAATGAAATTGGGAAAATTTCCACAGTGTTCCTCAAAAGTTCAAATCTGATTGTACTAAGCAATATTTATGCACATAACTCACACATTGATCAACAAATCATTGCTTAATCGATGAATGTTGCACCAGCCATGTACGGACGTAATACTTCTGGTACTTCGATAGAGCCATCCGCACGTTGATAATTTTCCATCACCGCCAACAAGGTACGCCCCACAGCCAAACCAGAACCATTCAAGGTATGCACCAGTTCAGTTTTCTTTTGGTCTGCACGATAACGAGCCATCATACGACGTGCTTGGAAGTCCCACATATTTGAACAAGAAGAGATCTCACGGTAAGTGTTTTGACTTGGTACCCAAACTTCTAAGTCATAAGTTTTACATGCGCCAAAGCCCATATCTCCGCCACATAAAACGATTTTACGATACGGTAAGCCCAGTGCTTGTAAAATACCTTCGGCATGTCCAGTCAAGGCTTCCAAAGCATCCATTGAGTCTTCAGGCTTAACGATTTGAACCATTTCAACTTTGTCAAATTGGTGCTGACGAATCAAACCACGAGTATCACGACCATATGAACCTGCTTCACTACGGAAACATGGTGTATGTGCTGCATACTTCAGAGGTAAACGATCAGCATCAATAATCTCATTACGAACAAAGTTGGTTACAGGAACCTCAGCCGTCGGAATCAAATAGTATTCTTTCTCACCTTGTAATTTGAATAAGTCTTCTTCAAATTTAGGTAATTGCCCTGTTCCACGCAATGAATCAGCATTAACAAGATAAGGGACATAAGCTTCGGTATAACCATTTTTAAGTGTATGAGTATCCAACATAAATTGGGTTAACGCACGTTGTAAACGCGCCAAAGGACCTTTGAGCACACTAAAACGTGTACCTGTCAGTTTTGTCGCAGTTTCAAACTCTAAGCCGCCCATCATTTCGCCAAGATCAGTATGATCTTTAATCTCGAAATCAAATTGACGTGGCGTTCCCCATTTCAGGATTTCGACATTATCACTTTCATCTTTACCTTCTGGTACAGACTCATGTGGTAAATTTGGAATAGACATCAATTTTGCTTCAAGCTCAGCCTGAAGTTCATTTAACTCTACTTCAGCTGCTTTGATTTCATCACCAATCGCACCCATACGTGCCATGATTTCAGAAGCATCCCCGCCGGATTTTTTGATTTGACCAACTTGTTTCGCACCCGAATTACGTTCCGCTTGTAAGTTTTCAGTTCTAGACTGAATTTCTTTACGGCGAGCTTCTAGTGATGCCCATTCTTCAACATTCAGTTGCACACCACGTTTTGCCAAGGCTAAATTAACTGCCTCGATATTATTTCGGATTAATTTTGGGTCGATCATAGTCAATCTAAAGTTAAGAAAAAAACTGGCTATAGTGTAAGCTCTTCACTGCAAAAAATACAGTGACAGAGCGTGTTAGCATTGTGAATTGTATGATTTGACAACATATTTATGATGTTGCTGGTTTATCTGTCTCTGCTTCAACCTGAGGTAAACTTGGTAAGTATTCGGGTTTAATCAAATCTTTCGCCGTTTGATATGGTAGTTTTAACTCTGGCATGCCTTCTGCATAAGAGGTTAATTCATACAATGGATAAACAAAGACAATTCCATTTACACCGTAATAATAATTATCGCTCAACTGCAACTTATCACGCGTAATATCCTTTTGAATCAACCAATTAGAGTTAGCATCATAAAGTTGCTCTGCAACTTTGGCTTCGACATTCGGTTTTAAAATATCGGTAAGTGCCAAGCGCTTTTGTGTGCTTAAATCAAAGGTCACATATTCATTATGATACATTCCATGCGCAGCTCCTGCTGCATAGGTATAGGTTTGAATCACAAAAGTGGCTAAATTATTTTGTTGAGAGATAAAACGAACATAAATTGAATTTTGATTGAGCCCTTTTGGAGATGTCTGTGCTTCGCTTTCGGCTGAAACATGTCCTTGGTCTTTTTCAAACGCGCCAGGTACATCTTTTTTAATTCGATTTAGAAAATACTCATCAATCCAAGGTACATTGCTTTTTACGCTCTGCAAATCGTATTGAGTACAGCCCGCTTCATCACAGAACTGCTTTTTAATACCATCAACACGTTGAACTTTTGCTTGGATCAATGGAATTTGCGTCGATTTTGCAGTGCTTGCCCCAGTTTGTTCTGCCTGAGGAGCAGGCTTTTCTTGACAACCTGTAGCGATCAGTAAGACTGAAAATAGTGCTGATACAACCAATCCTGTTTTTAAATTCACTTGCATTACCATGTTATAAAGCATAATTAGAGATTTCTTTTATCATAAAACTAGAAATTTCAAATTAATATTCATAATTGTTAATGACCCACATTTTACTCGAAAAATCGCTTTATTTTTTTGATCTCAATCCAAGTTAGGTAAAAGTCATTATTTCTAAGATCTCACTTTACAATGGGCATCACAGCTTATTTATTTTGACTTTTTTCACGCATAAATAAAAAAGCAACCCAAAGGTTGCTTTTTAGAAAAAATATTATTGATCAATAATATCCGTACCCTTAGGAGGCACAAAGTTAAAAGTAGAAGCAGGAATTGCAACATTCACATTGACGTTGTTAAAACGTACAGTAGTGGTTTGCCCCAATGAATCTTGCAAGATCATCAGTGTCGGTGCATTTTTAGCCCCAAAACTAATCGTTAAGCTTTGGAAAGCCCCATCTTTTTGCTTCGGATAAAGCGTGTAATAGGTTTTACCTGCATCTGGCTGAGTGATTCGATACGCTTTTTGAATCTGCTGGGTATTTCCACTTAATAACAATGCAGGCGTATTTGCCACTTGCTCATCTAAGCTCTGTCTAACGGCTTGTTGTAGATCAGGATCATAAATCCATACAGTACGTCCAGCAGTCACGATCGTCTGTTTTGCAGGCGTTGTTGTTTCCCAATAGAACTTTCCTGGGCGCTCGACTTTCATCGTCCCTTTAAAGGTCTGGTTCATATGCTGGGCAGTTAAGCCTTTTTTCTGTACAGCTTTACCCGCTTGAGTTGCTTTGGTGGTTTGTTCAAAATTAGCAGTAAAGCTTTTTACGCCACTGAGCTGTTTGACAAGGTTTGCTGTCGCTTGTTGCTCCGACGCAGCAGTCGCTGCAAAAACTGTTGTGCTCATGACTGGCGCAAGCAGAGCTGCACCTACGGCTACTGCACCCATCGTTTTACGAAGCATATTCATATGTTCACCTTTACTATGTCTGCATATAAAACTGCATGCAGGATGTTATTTAGATGACCTATCTTAAACTAAATCATGTCAGTAATAATTGAGAAAATAAGAAGTTTTGTATTGTTATTAGTGCAATATGTAGAAAATTATTCATCATGATGAAGAATAAATTGAATGCAAAGCAACAATTGAACATAAAAAAGCCCGCAATTAAGCGGGCTTTTTCGAACCATTAAAGCTTACACTTCAACAGATACATAGCGACGGCCAAATTGACCTTTCACTTCAAATTTGATTACGCCGTCAGCAGTAGCAAATAAAGTATGGTCACGACCCATACCTACGTTTGCACCAGCGTGGAATTCTGTACCACGTTGACGAACAATAATGTTCCCAGCAGTCACAGCTTGACCACCGTACATTTTAACACCTAACATTTTAGGGTTCGAATCACGACCGTTTTTAGTCGAACCACCGGCTTTTTTAGTTGCCATGTCTCTATACTCCTAGTGATTAACCTGCGATCGCAGTAATTTTCAACTCGGTAAACCATTGACGGTGACCTTGTTGCTTACGGTAGTGCTTACGACGACGCATTTTAATAATACGGATTTTGTCATGACGACCGTGACCAACCACTTCTGCAGTTACTTTTGCGCCAGCTACAACTGGAGCACCGATTTGAATGCTTTCGCCATTCACAACCATTAATACATCATCAAATGTAATCGTTGCGCCTGTTTCAGCTTTCAACAATTCAACTTTAAGGGTTTCACCCTCAACAACACGGTGCTGTTTACCACCGCTTTGGATTACTGCGTACATAACGTACTCCAACTTGCCCGTGTCGTCGTGCCGATAAAGGAATATATCGATCTTAAAACGAACGCCACTGGGGGGTTATACAAGGGCAAAGATTTTAAGTGATAATGAATTAAACAACAAGTCATTTTCATGAAATATTAACATTGCCTACAAATTAATCGCAATAATCACTTTTTTTTAAGGTTTAGCCCTTGAATATGTGAATTTTTTTATTAAATTGAAATAGATTTTTAAAACAAATCCGCTACTATGTAGCTCAAAACAACAACGTGCAGAATATTTAATGTTTTATGCTTTTTTGGACAATTAAAGAACAAATCATTAAGATTCAGGCACGATGTCTGCTTCCAAAAGCAACATTCAGACATATTCATTGTTACACTAACGACTTATAACGCATTTGCATGAGGCTCCCACCCGATGACCATCGACTTTAAGCAAGATATTCTCGCTCCTGTTGCAACAGACTTTGCTGCGATGGACAAGTTTATTAATGAAGGGATTACCTCAAAAGTTGCTTTGGTGATGGCGGTCAGTAAGCATGTGGTTGAAGCTGGCGGAAAACGTATGCGCCCCATTATGTGTTTACTTGCAGCAAAAGCTTGCGGTGCAACAGACACGCAAATGGAGCCCTACCGTAAACTGGCTGCCATTATTGAAATGTTGCACACGGCAACATTGGTTCACGATGATGTCGTTGATGAGTCAGGTTTGCGTCGTGGTCGTCCAACTGCAAACGCAACATGGAATAACCAAACGGCAGTTTTAGTAGGTGACTTCCTGATTTCACGTGCATTTGACTTGCTGGTTGATCTGGACAATATGGTGTTGTTAAAAGATTTTTCGACAGGAACCTGTGAAATTGCTGAAGGTGAAGTTTTACAACTTCAGGCACAACATCAACCTGAAACCACAGAACAAACATATTTAGATATTATTCACGGTAAAACTTCACGTTTATTTGAATTAGCAACAGAAGGGGCTGCTATTCTTGCTGGTCAACCTCAATATCGTGAGCCACTCCGTCTTTTTGCTGGACATTTTGGCAATGCCTTCCAAATCATCGATGATATTTTAGACTATACCTCTGACGCTGAAACATTAGGTAAAAATATTGGTGATGATTTGATGGAAGGAAAACCAACTTTACCTTTAATCTCTGCTTTAGCGAATACACAAGGCGAAGAACACGAAATTATTCGTAAGAGTATTGCAACTGGCGGGACAGCAGATTTAGAACGTGTGATTCAAATCGTTCAAACTTCTGGTGCTTTAGATTATTGTAGCCGCCGTGCAAATGAAGAAACACAAGCTGCGATCCAAGCACTGAGTCATTTACCTGAATCTAAATACCGTCAAGCATTGTATAACTTGGCGCAACTTGCCTTACATCGCATTCAATAGAATTTAACAAGGCCTATGCATATACATTTTAATGATCTTTTTCTCCTTATGCAGGAACAACTTGATGATCCCAAAGTTGTTCCAAATCCTGATATTTTAATCGAGCTAGTCAAACGGATCAGACCCAATGACACACGTAACCTAGAAGAAATTGAAAATAAATTCAATTCATTAATTCAATCTCTACTCATTACGCCTAATGCATCTTCAGCATTTCAAGGCTACTTACTCAAGCTAGTCAATCATTACAAACAAGCCGGGCTATATGCGGACAGTGGCATATTATCCTTAGATGGTTTCTGGAATCAGCTTGGGCAACGTATTGGTGCTCACTTTCTTCCTTTATTACCTGATGAAACAGAACTAAAAGATTTAGTCGGTAAGGTTTTTTATCAACGCAGTGATAAATATTGGCTTGAAAATATTGATTCAGCGCATTGGAAACAGTTATTTCAACTTCTCAATCAAGGGCATCGTTATAGCAATGATAAACTTGGTATTAAACGCGATATTATTAAAGCTATTACCGTACTCTCCTACCGTATTAGTGGTATTGGTTTATATCCAGAGTTTATCAATGCTTATCCTGAATTACAGGAATATGAATCTCCATTTTTAGTCCAAAACCGTGAAATCGTTGAGTTTATAGAAGCTTATAAAAAACAACACCGCGATCAGAATCAGTATGCTGTCACTGTTCCACCAGATGCAGATCAAGCCTTGGTGATGATTGAACAGTGTCGTGATGTGGTGTTCAAGGTTCGTCGAGCAATTAAGCGAATTGGTGTCAGTCTAAGTTTGACCTATTTATTGTCACTGCTTGAACAATGTTTGGATCGTATAGAACTGTTATTGAATCTGTTGGTAGAAGATGATCAGATTCGTTATGCATTGTGTGGAGAACTACTGACTGACTTGGTTGATGCGCATTATAGTGAAACGAGTGTTCGTGATTTACTCAAAACCAATAGTGAATTGATTGCTCTACAAGTTACAGAAAATGCCAGCAAAACAGGCGAACATTACGTAAGTACTGATAAAAAAGGCTTCTTGGGTATGTATCAAGCAGCAGCAGGTGCTGGTGTGATCATTGCCACAATGGCAACCCTTAAAATCCTCTCTGCACGTTTAGTACTCGCGCCTTTTATGCATGCTTTTCTGTATAGCATGAATTATTCACTGGGTTTTATTCTGATTCATGTTTTACACTTTACGGTTGCCACCAAACAACCAGCAATGACTGCTGCAGCACTTGCCTCGACAGTACAGCATCAAAAAGGATCAAAAACGGCACAAATTGCAGAACTTGCAGGTCTGATTATTAATATTATTCGCACTCAGTTTATTGCGATTTTAGGCAATATTTCGATTGCAATACCAACAGCTGCACTCATCACCTATTTATGGCAATTGGCAATGGATGAACCTTTGCTCACACATGCCAAAGCCACGACTTTACTGCATAGCTTGAATCCGTTTACCTCACTTGCCATTCCACATGCAGCAATTGCCGGTGTTTGTTTATTTTTATCGGGATTAATTGCTGGATATTTCGACAATATGTCGGTTTATCGCAAGGTCGGACCACGTCTGAAAGCTCACACCAAATGGAAGAAACTTTTAGGACAGGAACGACTCAATAAATTTGCGGATTATGTTGAACGCAATTTGGGTGCACTGGCAGGTAATTTCCTCTTTGGTATCATGCTTGGAAGCATGGGAACCATTGGTTTTATCTTGGGTTTACCTTTAGATATTCGCCATATTGCTTTTGCATCTGCAAACTTTATTCAAGGTTTAATGACGATTAATGGCTCTCCAGATATCGGTTTGATTATCGTTTCTTTTCTGGGTGTTTTATGTATCGGTTTAACCAACTTATTTGTAAGTTTTACTTTAACAATTATCGTTGCACTCCGAGCAAGGCAAGTGCGCTTTTCCCAATGGAAACCTTTGGCAAAACTTATATTTACCCATTTTTCAACGCGCCCAATTGATTTTTTCTGGCCACCAAAGCAACCGTTACAGCTTGAAGACGAAGCAACACCACAAAACAAACTAAATCACTAAACTTTTTGTTATTTTTTGTGCAAAATGTCAAATATTTTACAAAAAGAAATTAGTATAAATTACCTAATTTTACTCACTTGAAAAAAAGTGTACTGGCGAGTACACTTCAGTGCATTAAATAAACTTAACGTACATGTTTTTATACTCTAGGTCATTTTATGCCTTATGTATTGCTCCTTATTGGCTGTATAAGTTTACTTATTGGGAGTATTGGTTTAACCATAAACCAAGTACAACTATTTGATTTATCAAGTGTTGTATGGATGAGTTCACACCGTTTAGATTTTTTAAATGGTATTGCGCTTAGCCTATCCTATCTAGGCGGCTTACCGTCAATGATCGTGATTGCAGGGCTATGTAATGTATATTTCATACGCCTAAAACAGTATGCAAACATACTGATGATCAGTATTGGGTTACTTGGTGCTTCAGCGATTGGTTGGATAATTAAATATCTAGTCAATCGCCCACGACCTGATGAAATCTACCAGATGGTGCAAACCTATGGTGCTTCATTTCCCAGTGCTCACAGTATTTATGCTGCTATTGTATGTTGTTCGATTATGTTTATATTTCAAAAGCATCACCACGTTAAATGGATTGGCTTGGCGGGCTTTTTATGGTTTCTAAGCATGGGGGTCTCTAGAATTTATCTGGGAGCACATTTCCCAACTGATGTACTCACTGGATGGGGTATAGGTTTCATATGGGCTGCTATTTTATGGTTCATATTGACACCAGAAACGTTAAGTCAGAACAAATTATTTTTAGATAAGAATCTAAACGAGGTGGAATAATGATGTCGGCAAAGCTTTGGGCTCCTGCCCTTACTGCTTGTGCTCTCGCAACAAGTATTGCACTTGTAGGTTGCAGCAAAGATCCTAAATCAGCACAAGAAGCTGGTGGTGCTGCCCAAAAAATGCCGCCGACTGAAGTTGGTGTCATTGTTGCTCAACCACAAAGCGTTGAACAAACTGTAGAACTTTCTGGTCGTACTTCAGCATATCAAATATCTGAAGTTCGTCCGCAAACAAGTGGTGTGATTTTAAAACGTTTGTTTACAGAAGGTAGTTTTGTTCGTGAAGGTCAACCTCTTTACGAGATTGATTCGAGAGTTAACCGTGCAAACTTAGACAATGCAAAAGCAGCTTTAGTACGTCAGCAAGCGAATTTAAATTCATTACAAGTGAAAGCAAATCGTTATCGCCAACTTGTTGGCATTAACGCCGTGTCTAAACAAGAATATGATGACTTACTTGCTCAAATAAAACTTGCTGAAGCAGATATTGCTGCTTCAAATGCGACTGTTAAAAATGCACAAATTGACCTAGGCTATTCAACTGTTCGTTCGCCTATTTCTGGTCAATCAGGTCGTTCATCTGTTACTGCTGGTGCTTTAGTCACAGCCAATCAGGCGAATGCTTTAGTGACAATTCAACAACTTGATCCAATTTACGTAGACATCAGCCAATCAAGTGCTGAGTTGTTACGTCTACGTCAACAGTTGAGTCAAGGTAGCATTGATCGCAGTAACAACACAAAAGTACGCTTAAAACTTGAAGATGGTAGTTACTACCCTGTCGAAGGAAATCTGGCATTTTCTGATGCAAGTGTAAACCCAGAAACAGGTTCGGTGACCCTACGTGCTGTGTTCTCAAATCCGAATCACTTGTTATTGCCAGGTATGTTTGCCAACGCGCAAATCGTACAGGGTGTGATTCCAAATGCTTACTTGGTTCCGCAAGCTGCGATTACACGTACGCCAACAGGTCAAGCCATTGCAATGATTGTCAATGCAAAAGGTGCTGTTGAAAGTCGTCCAATCACAACTGCAGGTGTTCATGGCAAAGATTGGATCGTCACTCAAGGTTTAAATACAGGTGATAAAGTCATTGTTGATGGTATCGCGAAAGTTAAACCTGAACAGGAAGTGGTTGCTAAACCTTATCAACCACAAGCTGAAGCTCAACCTGGACAAGCTGCGCCTAAACCAGCAACAGCTGCTCAACCTGCGGCTCAGCAAGAAAAAAACAGTGAACAAAAATCTACTTCACATGCTTAAGGGGTAGACTGAATGGCTCAATTCTTTATTCATCGTCCGATTTTTGCATGGGTAATTGCATTAGTCATTATGTTAGCGGGTGTACTCACGCTGACAAAAATGCCCATTGCACAATATCCGACGATTGCACCACCGACTGTCACAATTTCTGCGACATATCCAGGTGCATCTGCTGAAACTGTTGAGAATACAGTTACACAGATTATCGAACAACAAATGAATGGCTTGGATGGCTTACGTTACATCTCATCTAACAGTGCGGGTAACGGTCAGGCTTCAATCCAATTAAACTTTGAACAAGGTGTCGATCCAGATATCGCCCAAGTTCAAGTACAAAACAAATTACAGTCAGCAACTGCGCTTTTGCCTGAAGATGTACAACGTCAAGGTGTGAAAGTGACCAAGTCTGGCGCAAGTTTCTTACAGGTACTTGCATTCTATTCTACACAAGACAGCCTTTCTGCAAATGACATTAAGGACTATGTAAACTCAAACATTTCAGAACCATTAAGCCGTGTGGCGGGTGTGGGTGAAGTGCAAGTGTTTGGTGGTTCATATGCGATGCGTATTTGGCTTGATCCTGCAAAATTAACCAGTTTAGGGCTTACACCGAGTGATGTTGCAGCAGCAATTCGTGCACAAAACTCACAGGTTGCTGTAGGTCAATTAGGTGGTGCGCCATCTGTTGATGGGCAAGTGCTGAACGCAACGGTTAATGCGCAAAGCATGTTGACCACACCTGAACAGTTTAAAAACATCTTCTTGAAAAACACCAGTGACGGTGCTCAAGTACGTTTAGGTGATGTTGCTCGTGTTGAATTAGGTGCGGACAACTATCAGTTTGACTCGAAGTACAATGGTAAACCTGCTGGCGGTGTTGCAATTAAACTTGCGACGGGTGCCAATGCATTAGATACAGCGAAAGCAGTTGAAGCGCGTTTGGTTGATTTACGTAAGAACTACCCTGCTGGCATGAAAGATGAATTGGCATTTGATACCACGCCATTTATTCAACTGTCGATTGAAAGTGTGGTTCATACCTTA
Source organism: Acinetobacter sp. WC-743 (assembly GCF_000335555.1). Lineage (NCBI taxonomy): Bacteria > Pseudomonadati > Pseudomonadota > Gammaproteobacteria > Moraxellales > Moraxellaceae > Acinetobacter > Acinetobacter sp. WC-743. The sequence continues at coordinate 57,453 of NZ_AMFQ01000085.1, forward strand.
ATCGAAGCGGTTATTCTTGTATTCTTTGTCATGTTCTTGTTCTTACAGAACTGGCGTGCAACGATTATTCCAACAATGGCTGTTCCAGTGGTTGTGTTGGGTACCTTTGCCATCATCAATCTATTTGGATTCTCAATCAATACACTGACCATGTTTGCGATGGTTCTGGCGATTGGTCTCTTGGTGGATGATGCCATCGTTGTGGTCGAAAACGTTGAACGGGTCATGCAGGAAGATCATTTAGATCCAGTCACTGCCACAGAACTTTCAATGAAACAGATCTCTGGTGCATTAGTAGGTATTACCTCAGTATTGACTGCTGTATTCGTTCCAATGGCATTCTTTGGGGGTACAACAGGTGTAATTTATCGACAATTCTCGATCACGCTCGTGACTGCGATGGTGCTTTCATTAATTGTTGCTTTAACATTTACGCCTGCACTGTGTGCGACTATTTTGAAACAGCATGATCCAAACAAAGAACAAAGCAATAACATCTTTGCACGTTTCTTCCGTTGGTTTAACAATGCTTTTGATCGTACTGCGGAAAAATACCAAAATGGTGTAAACCGCATGACTCACCATAAAATATTCTCAGGAATTATTTATGCTGTTGTAGTCGGTGTATTGGTCACTGTATTTATCAAAATGCCGTCTTCATTCTTACCTGAAGAAGATCAGGGTATTGTCATGACCTTGGTACAATTACCACCAAATGCGACTTTGGATCGTACTGGTAAAACCATTGATACCATGACCAACTACTTCTTAAATAAAGAAAAAGATTCGGTTAAATCTGTATTTAGTGTGGCTGGTTTCTCCTTCACTGGGGTCGGTCAAAATGCGGGGCTTGCTTTCATTCGTTTGAAAGATTGGGAAGAACGTACAACACCTGAACAACAGATTGGTGCAGTTATTCAACGTGGTATGGCACTCAACATGATCATCAAAGATGCATCATATGTTATGCCACTGCAATTGCCTGCAATGCCTGAATTAGGTGTAACTGCTGGTTTTAACTTGCAGTTAAAAGATCCAGGTGGTCAAGGTCATGACAAACTGATTGCTGCTCGTAATGCGATCTTGGGCATGGCGTCACAAGACAAACGTCTTGTCGGTGTACGACCAAATGGTCAAGAAGATACGCCTCAGTATCAAATCACAATCGACCAAGCGCAAGCAGGTGCGATGGGTGTAAGCATTGCTGATATCAACTCAACCATGAGCATGGCTTGGGGTGGTTCTTATATCAATGACTTCGTTGACCGTGGTCGTGTGAAGAAAGTTTATGTCCAAGGTGATGCGAATGCTCGTATGATGCCTGAGGACTTAAACAAATGGTATGTGCGTAATAGCAAAGGTGAAATGGTTCCATTCTCTGCTTTTGCAACAGGCAAATGGACTTATGGTTCACCTCGTCTAGAACGTTACAATGGTGTTGCCTCAGTCAACATTCAAGGTACGCCAGCCCCTGGTGTCAGCTCTGGTGATGCGATGGCAGCAATGGAAGAAATCATTGCCAAATTACCATCTATGGGCTTGTCAGGTTATGACTATGAATGGACAGGTTTATCATTAGAAGAACGTGAGTCTGGCGCTCAAGCACCATTCTTGTATGCGCTTTCATTATTGATTGTATTCTTGTGTCTTGCAGCACTCTATGAAAGCTGGTCGATTCCATTCTCAGTATTACTTGTGGTTCCATTAGGTGTATTGGGTGCGGTGTTATTGACATATTTCGGTATGATCATTAAAGGAGATCCAAATCTTTCCAATAACATTTACTTCCAAGTGGCACTCATTGCAGTCATCGGTTTGTCTGCGAAGAATGCGATTTTAATTGTAGAATTTGCGAAAGAGTTGCAAGAAAAAGGCGAAGAGCTGTTTGAAGCTACATTGCATGCTGCAAAAATGCGTTTACGTCCAATCATTATGACAACTTTGGCGTTTGGTTTCGGTGTACTCCCTCTTGCTCTGTCAACAGGTGCAGGCGCTGGTAGCCAACACTCAGTCGGATATGGTGTATTGGGTGGTGTGATTAGTTCAACACTTTTAGGTATCTTCTTTATTCCTGTATTCTTCGTATGGATTCGTAGTATCTTTAAGTACAAACCTAAAAATCAAAATATTCAGGAGCATAAATCGTGATGCAAAACGTATGGTCTATTTCAGGTCGTAGCATTGCGGTATCTGCACTTGCGCTTGCTTTGACAGCTTGTCAAAGCATGCGTGGCCCAGAACCGGTAGCTCAAGCGAACATACCTACGAGTTATATTGATAATGGCACGGGTACGTCCATTGCTTCACAAGGCTATAAAGAGTTTTTTGCAGATCAACGCTTGCTTCAAGTGCTCGATCTTGCTTTAGCCAACAACCGTGATTTACGTACAGCAACATTGAATATTCAACGTGCACAACAAGCTTATCAAATCACTGAAAACAATCAGTTACCTACGATTGGTGCAAGCGGCGGTGTTTTACGTCAAGACCAAGGCATGGGTGCTCAGACACGTTATAACGTTGGTCTAGGTGTAACTTCTTATGAGTTGGACTTTTGGGGTCGTGTAAAAAGTTTAAAAGACAATGCACTAGATACTTATCTATCGACTGCAAGTGCACGTGATGCAACGCAAATCAGCTTAATAGGTCAAGTTGCACAGGCTTGGTTAAATTATTCTTTTGCGACAGCACAACTTAAACTGGCTGACCAAACACTCAAAGCGCAACTCGATTCTTATAACCTCAACAAAAAACGTTTTGATGTGGGTATTGACAGTGAAGTTCCTGTTCGTCAGGCACAGATCTCCGTTGAAACTGCTCGAAATGATGTTGCGAACTATAAGACACAAATTGCTCAAGCTCAAAACTTGTTGAACTTACTTGTTGGACAAACAGTTCCTGATAATTTGCTGCCTAAACAACGTGTAACACGTATTACCACAAATTCAGCATTTGCTGCTGGCTTGCCAAGTGACTTGTTGAACAACCGTCCTGATGTTAAAGCAGCAGAATATAAACTTTCAGCTGCGGGTGCGAATATTGGTGCTGCTAAAGCACGTTTATTCCCAACTATTAGCTTGACGGGTTCTGCGGGTTATGCGTCGACAGATTTAAGTGATTTGTTTAAATCTGGCTCATTCGTATGGTCTTTAGGTCCTAGCCTTGATATTCCACTATGGGATTGGGGTACTCGTAAAGCGAACATTAAAATTTCAGAAACAGATCAACAAATTGCGTTGTCTGATTATGAAAAATCTGTTCAATCTGCTTTCCGTGAAGTGAATGATGCTTTAGCGACACGTCAAAATATTGGTGATCGTCTATCTGCACAGAAACGTTTGGTTGATGCGACCAATACGACCTATAAACTTTCAAATGCCCGTTTCCGTGCAGGTATTGACAGTTTCTTATCGGTATTAGATGCGCAACGTACTTCATATTCTGCTGAACAAGGTTTGTTACTTTTAGAACAAGCCAATTTAAACAATCAAATTGAAGTGTATAAAACCTTAGGTGGTGGTCTGAAAGCCAATACTTCAGATCAAATTGCACAGCCTGCTTCTTCGTCTGAATTGAAATATCATCCAAACGATAAAAAGTAAGTAAAATCAAATTGATCATAAAAGCTCACTTCGGTGGGCTTTTTTTATTGCATTTTGGAGCAGAATTTTCTATGTTGGAAACAAATCATCATTATTGAATATTGAAAAACAATGAAATTAAGCAATTTGGAAACTGTTCCTGCCCACAATATTAAGCAACAACTTGATGTGGTTTACGGAAGTACTGTTCGAAGCAAGCATGTCGGTCGTGATTTGATGGCTGGTTTAAAGAATATTGTGGGCGGTGAATTGAAAGGCTATACCGAATTATTAGAAGAATCGCGCCAAGAAGCCATGAATCGAATGATTGAAAAAGCACAAGCTTTGGGTGCCAATGCTATTGTGGGGATTCGTTTTTCCACCTCAAATATTGCACAAGGGGCATCAGAACTTTTTGTTTATGGTACAGCAGTAATTGTTGAGCCAAAGCAAACACAACTTCCCGACCCATTTTCAAATTAGGCAACGTAAATGGATGGTTTAATTTTTAAAATCGCATTAACACTGGTTCTGTTTTTTATTGGATGGGGCTTCGGGCGATTCATTGAACAAAAGCATCTAAAGGAATTGGCGGAAAAAGAACAACGCCTTGCGCATATTCGTATTGATACCAATAAGTTTCAGACTTCTGAACGTCAAGGGCAATTGATCAGTAGTAATGTGGTCATTTCTCATGATTACTTTAAATACATCATTGCACAAATTCAGAATTTTTTTGGCGGACGTTTAACCACTTATGAAACTGTAGTTGATCGTGCACGGCGCGAAGCAATTGTGCGTTTAAAACAAGAAGCTGAGAAAGTAGGATCAACCCATATTATGGGCTTACGTTTAAGTACAACTGAACTCGGCATGCAAGGCGGCATGGTTGAAGTGTTTGCTTATGGTACGGCAACCTAATAATTGTATGTGTTTAAACATCGATCATTCGTTTTGTTCTGTACAAAAATGAATGATCTTGATTTACTTCAGCTAGCCAGATCATGGATAATCTCAGGATTGATTCAACTGTTATATCCTAGATTTGGTTGTAAAAAACTACAACTTTTTAATGATGCACATCGGCTTGGCTTAATGAAAAATTTAACACTGCAACTTAGCATAGGATTGATCACCATGCTTCCATTGAGCATAAAAGCAGAATTAATTGTACTTGCCTCTCCACAAAGCCATGATAAATATTATTCAAAAGTCATCGATGACATTTTTGATTTTCATGTCGATTATGCGAAAAAAATTATTCAACATGGTGATAATGTTGTAATTTTAACCGATCAAAAGCTTTATCCAGATTATGTCAAAGCTTTGGGAAAACAGCATGTTGCTATAGCGCCAATGCAAGATATTTGGATGCGTGATTTTAGTAGTGCTAATCCCAATCAACCTATTATTTTTCGTTATACAGCAGCAGGACAAGGTGGAGGCAAAAAAGCTCAAGCCATTTCCGATGATGTTCAAGCAGAGTTTAAAGCATATAGTCAAAAAGCAGGACTGCAATTTATCCAAACTCCATTACTGAACGATGGCGGTAATTGGGTTGAAGATGGTTATGGGAATGTGGTGATCAGCACTAAATTTTTATCTGATAATCATTTATCTGAAACTGCTGCACGGCAAAAACTAATTCAACTGACGGGTGCAAAACATATTGCATTTATTGAAGCAGATGAACAAGGTGGCTTAGAACATGCAGATGGAGTAGTCAGCTTTATCGAAAAAGAAACAGTTGTCATCAACTCATATCCAGAAGATCCTGACTATTCGAAACAACTCAAAGCAGATTTGCAACGAGGTATTCCCAATATCAAGATTCACGAGATTGTGACGCCTTATGATGGCAGCCAAATTTACGATGAAAAATTTGGTTCCGCTTGTGGCTTATATACCAATATGCTGGTAACTCCTGAACGGATTTATTTTCCACAATTTGGGATCAAACAGGATGCTGTTGCACTGCAACAGATTCGCCGACTGACCAAACGAACCGTTATTCCTGTGCAATCCGCTCAAGTCTGCAAAATGGGTGGTGGTGTTCGGTGTATGTCATGGCAGTTGAGAGGGAAAAATGCGGAATTGATGTCTAAATTTTTAATCAAAGCACCTTAACGCTTAACCAAGACTACAGACCATAAACCAAGATCTACCTTGTTGTTAATATTGATATTCATCTTTATAACTTTGAGGAATTCGATATTGATTGCCATCAAATTTTAATGTGAAACGTTGTTGGTTGAATTGATGATTCACCTCTTGGCATTCCTCAGCGACTATTTGCATCTGATAACGTTTAATTTTGCTATTGACCAGAATATCGGTATATTTTTTGGTTTGATTTTTCTGCATCACTAGCGTAGAAGTACGCTCTTCTGCATCCGCATTACAATCCATATCTGTTTCTGCACGATCTCGGGTGACAATCAAACTGTCCAAAATTTGCTTTTTATTTTTCAGATCATATAAATTTAAAAGTTGCATGGAAAATGGATTGGGCTGTGAATGCCCTGAATAATTCAATCTCAATCCCAATGCACGATTTGATTCAGTGACTTTATAATTTACTGTATCCAACTCAATTGAATCCAAACTGATTGCATCAGAAACCATGGGTTCAGTAACACGATAATGATCTATAACCTTTAAGTTTTCAGGCTTAAACTTGATTAAATCCAAATAATATTCACCTTCTTGTGGACGATCTTTAACAGAAATCCACTGAGCATAAGCCATAATCATCGTTGAATCATCAACAGGATCAGATTTACAGTGAATCAATGACTGTTCAGCCTTCGTAATTTTGGCTTGTTTCAAGACCTTGTTGACCACTTGATGATCATCACACAGACCAGCATAAGCAGCGCCACTTAAAACAAAAGATAAGCCACTTATTTTAAATATAATTTTTTGCATGGGTATCTCATATAACATAAGTGTATGGACAGATATTTATAGATAGATCAATAGCTACTAGATGCATCTAAATAAAGTAGCTTCAATTACTTCACTTTCATCTTGCGGATCATCTTATACAAAGTTGTAGGAGACAAACGTGATACCCACACCCCCAACTTTTCTTTAGCTCCACCGACTACAATATATTCTTGACCGTTTAAAAGTGCTGAAACAGTTTGCTTTGCAAAATCATCAGCTTCCAAGCCATTTTCAATTGCTTCATCTTGATGTGCTTGTGGCTTACCTGCCCCATTTAAAGCATTAAATGAAACGTTGGTTTTCACAAAACCAGGGAAAATCACCGAAACTTTTACCCCATCCTGCGCCACTTCAGCCCGTAGACTGTTTGCCCACATATGAATAGCCGCCTTTGCCGCGGAGTATGTTGCACGATATTGTGTTCCTAACAACCCAGCAACACTTGAGATATAAGCAATTCGTCCTGATTTTTGAGCAATAAATGTAGGTAATACCAGTTTAGTCAAAAAAACTTGTGAAAAATAATCAATTTCCATGATTGCGCGTTCGGTCTGCATACTGGTTTCTGTAATCAATGCTCTTTGACTTAAACCGGCATTATTGATCAACAAATCTATACGCCCTTTTTGATCAAGGACCTGTTCATAAGCATGACGAACTTGTGCTTCATCAGTAATATCCATTGCTACGGAAAGATGATGATCAGGGTGAAGCAAACTCACACGAACTTTTTCCAGCTCTTCCAAACGTCTTGCACTTAAGATCACCTGCGCACCCTGCAATGCACATTCCGCAGCTAGAGCTTTACCAATACCTGATGATGCACCCGTAATCCAAACCACCTTTCCATCTAAACTTTCCATGTAAATACGCTCTTGAATAGGACAAATAAATATTAGACCACGAGGCAGGTCAAATCAATCAGGCATCTTTATTTTGACTTTAAGCCTCAACCAAAAACTTACTAAAATGTTTCGCATAATGTTGAGCTTTTTCAGGGTGACTTGGATTATATTCTTCACCCACTTTTTCTAAGCGCTTATACCCCGTACTGGTGATCATATTGATTACTCCATTTAAAGTCTTATCAACGACAAAATTAAATTTTAACAATGTCTTAGGATCACGGATAAACTCAGATACGCCCAGATCAATAATTTTAACTAAATTTTTTAAGGTTGCTGGTAAAGCATGCGTGTCACCAGCAATCACTTTCTGGATGTTACTGCTCGCTTCTTCTCCAAGATGGCGATCTAATTGGTAATACATCACCACCTCACTTGCCTCTGAATCCTCAAATTTTTTAAGAATATGATTTGCTACTGGTTTTAAACGATCATTACTAAAAAAGGAAATCGACCAAGGCATATATTTTTTAAAAGCTCCTTCGATTTGAGAAAAAATTTGTTCAGCCTCTTTCAGCTTTTTTTGACCAGTTGCATCTAATGTTGGGTTATTACGCTGTTCTTCGAGTAAAGCTCCAAAAACTTGATCTAATACTTGGCAAGACATATCCGTAAACACATTGCCCAATTGTTTTGCCAAATCCCGCTTTTCCCCATTATTTAAACTTTGAGTAATACTTTTCAACTCTTGATAAGTGTGTTGTTTGATTAATAAATCAATTTTATATTGCATTGCACTATGCCCTGTTGTTGTTTTATCCGACTAGACTTGATCTTAACAAAACCATATAAATGTTGCATTGTCTTTAAATACTCTCATCAACATCGCAACTCGATAAAATAATGTCAATAAATCAATAATCTAAAAAAACTATTTGTAAATGTGACCAAGTTAAAATCTTTTATTTTCCAACATTTGTCATATTTTTTAGCAAAAAATTCAATCAAAACTAAGATTATTCATATTTAATTTATTCAACGTAAATACTCCACAACAGGATTCAACATTCCTGAAGAATATTTGCTACAATGAATGCAATTTTTTACTTACTTTTGATCTGTTTTTACTATGACTGATTCAGCGCAAAACATTGCTACGACCTACGATCCTACCGAGATCGAGAAAAAATGGTACAAGACTTGGGAAGAGAAAGGTTATTTCCAACCTTCTCGTAAAGGCGACTCATTCTGCATCATGATTCCGCCACCGAACGTCACAGGTAGCTTGCACATGGGTCATGGTTTTAACAATGCCATCATGGATGCTTTGACACGTTATAACCGTATGTCTGGTAAAAATACCCTTTGGCAACCAGGTACCGACCATGCAGGTATTGCGACGCAGATGGTGGTTGAACGTCAATTGGCTGCCCAAGACATCAGCCGTCATGACCTTGGTCGTGAGAAATTCATTGATAAAATCTGGGAATGGAAAGAACAATCTGGCGGAACAATTACCCGTCAAATTCGCCGTCTTGGTTCATCTGTAGACTGGTCACGTGAACGCTTTACCATGGATGATGGTCTTTCAAATGCAGTTAAAGAAGTATTTGTAAAACTGCATGAGCAAGGCTTGATTTATCGTGGAAAACGCCTTGTTAACTGGGATCCAAAACTACAAACTGCGCTTTCTGATTTAGAAGTTGAATCTGATAAGGAAGAACAAGGTTCATTGTGGCACTTCAAATATTTCTTTGAAGATCAATCACTACGAACTCACGATGGTAAAAATTACATCGTCGTTGCAACAACACGTCCAGAAACTTTACTTGGTGATACTGCCGTTGCTGTTGCACCAGATGATGAACGTTATGCGCATCTTGTTGGTAAAAATATCATTTTACCGATCACAGGTCGTGCGGTTGCGATTGTTAAAGATGAATATGTGGACAAAGAATTCGGTACAGGCTGTGTAAAAATCACCCCTGCACACGACTTCAATGACTATGAAGTGGGTAAACGCTGTGAACTCGCAATCATCAATATTTTCAACAAAAATGCCGAAATTTTGGCTGAGTTTGAATATATTGCCAAAGCAGGCGAAGCGATTTCTAAAACGATTCCTGCACCAGCAGACTATGTCGGTTTAGAACGTTTTGCTGCGCGTAAAAAGTTAGTTGAGCAAGCTGAAGCGGAAGGTTGGTTAGAACAAATTCAGCCTTATACATTGAAGCCACCTCGTGGTGATCGTTCTGGCGTAATCATTGAACCTCTCTTAACTGACCAATGGTATGTAAAAATTGCACCTTTGGCTGAACCTGCAATCCAAGCAGTAAAAGATGGTGAAATCAAATTCGTTCCAGAGCAATACAGCAACATGTATATGGCTTGGATGAACAACATTCAAGACTGGTGTATTTCACGTCAACTCTGGTGGGGTCACCGTATTCCTGCTTGGTATGATGCTGAAGGCAACATTTATGTTGGTCGTTCTGAAGAAGAAGTTCGTACGAAAAACAATATCGCGGCTGATGTTGAATTAAACCAAGATGAAGATGTACTCGACACATGGTTCTCTTCAGGTCTTTGGACATTCTCAACATTGGGCTGGACCGGCGATGAAGCGAAAGATAAAGAAAACTATTTCTTAAATACGTTCCATCCTACAGATGTTTTGGTCACAGGTTTTGACATCATTTTCTTCTGGGTTGCCCGAATGATCATGATGACCATGCACTTCATGAAAAATGAAGATGGTACACCACAAGTTCCATTTAAAACTGTGTATGTTCACGGTTTGGTGCGTGATGGTGAAGGTCAAAAAATGTCTAAATCTAAGGGGAACGTACTTGATCCTTTAGATTTGATAGATGGTGTAGATCTTGAAACTTTAGTACAAAAACGTACAACAGGTTTAATGAATCCTAAACAAGCTGCCAAGATCGAAAAATCAACTCGTAAAGAATTCCCAGAAGGTATCCAAGCTTACGGTACAGATGCGGTTCGTTTCACATTCTGTGCACTTGCCAATACGGGTCGTGACATCAAGTTCGATATGAAACGTGTTGAGGGCTACCGTAACTTTGCCAACAAAATCTGGAACGCAACACGTTTCGTGATGATGAACTGTGAACAACAGCCGATTGGTCAGGAAGTCCGTCAAGATCTTTGGGAACTTCCTGAACAGTGGATTGTCAGCCGTTTACAAAAAGCAGAAGCTGCTGTTCAACAAGCGTTTGCGACCTATCGTTTAGATTTGGCTGCACAAGCGATTTATGAGTTCATCTGGAATGAATACTGTGACTGGTATGTAGAACTGACTAAGCCTGTTCTGAATGATGAAAATGTATCGACTGAGCGTAAAGCTGAAGTTCGCCGTGTTCTTCTTTCAGTGATGGAAGCATCTTTGCGTCTTGCCCATCCAATCATGCCATTCTTGACTGAAGAAATCTGGCAAACACTTGCACCAATGATTGGTCTCCAAGGCGAAACCATTATGTTGGCACCATATCCTGTACCAAATCCTGAACGTATCAACGAACAGGCTGAAGCAGATATGCTTGGATTACAAGGTTTGATTGGTGCGGTACGTAATATTCGTGGTGAGATGGGCTTAGGTAATGCCCGTTTATTGCCAGTATTGCTACAAAATACAACAGATGCCGAAAAAGCGCAGATTGCACGTATTGAACCATTGTTTAAAGCATTGGCTAAAGTTGAAAGCATTACTTTCCTAACAGATGCTGAACAACCTCCATTGTCATCATCCTCTGTTGTGGGTCGTATTTCTGTATTTGTTCCAATGAAAGGTTTGATTGATCCTAAAGCTGAACTTGGGCGTTTGCAAAAAGACTTGGATAAAGTGCAAAAGCAACATGATCAGATTGCATCTAAACTTGCCAATGAAGGTTTTGTGGCGAAAGCACCTGCTGCAGTTGTTGAAGGTGAAAAAGCCAAGCTTGCTGAGTTTGCTGATCAATTGGTGAAAATTAAAGCCAATATGGAACAAATTGCGGCGCTTTAATGCTGTTAAAATATAGAATCTCCTCTTCGATAGGAGATTCTATATTTTTTTATTCAAATATTCATTAAAAATATTAAAGTGCCCTTTTATTTGCCTTTTAATATTCTTAGATTGAAATTCATTTGCTACTCTAAAAGTATAACTAACATAATTTCTGTTACCAATATACGTGAACCTTGTATATAAAGTTCTCATATAAATTTTATTGTTATTATGCTTGTCATTTTCAACTAATTTATGATAATGAGCACTCCGCATTCTAATAGCTTTTCTTAATTTATAATGAAATTTTGATAATCCTGTTTCCCTTAAAAACACGTTATTTCCATCATACAAAACACCTAAATATTGAAGTTTATATGGGTAATTAAAGCTTGGAGGATAATTTTTTTTAACCAAGCCATCTTTAAAACATATATTTTGAGTCTTGTTATCATTAATTTTTAATTTTAAAACACCAATTTCATTAGTAATAAATTCTTTAATTTCATCAGCGTAAATTTCATCAATAATTAAAATCATATCATCACAATATCTATAATATTGCCCATCGATGCTTCTTACTTTTGAAAATATTTTTTTATCAAAATCCATCATGTAAATATTTGATAACATACCACTAATTGGTGAGCCTTGAGGAATACCCTTTGTCTTTAAATTTTTTTTAATCAACCCTTTGTTACGAACTTGATTACGAAATTGTTGAATATCACATAATCTATTCATACGTTTATGGAGCGTACGGGAGTTCAATGATAACTTTAACTCTTTATACAGATCCTTTTTATTAACATATGCATATTTTGTTACTGATTTAAAGACTTGATAATGATCTTTAGGTAATTTTTTTTCATCTAATAACTTCAACCACATATATTTTAAAATTTTATGATTTAAATTGTCAAAAAAACCAGAAATATCTAGACACAAAACAAAACAATTTTTTTTAGTATTGATATAATCAAAAACATTTTTTGCGAAATGTATATTACATAAAGAGTAAGTTTCGTTAGGATCTTTATATTTTATCACTTTTCTAAATGCAATAATATTCTCATTAAGGTTATTGATCTTTAAAAAATATTCATATTTATCAGAAAGAAGCTTTGAATAATAAGCATAAATATTACCATCTATATGACTTGAATAATTTATTAATCTATCTTTTTCTTTAAAATCATTTTTAGTTATTTTTGTTTTCATTTTTTTAATATTGCCATTACTTTCTTTAATTTGAATTCTCTTTTTATTCTTTCGTGATATTTTCTTATCATTTAAGATATAAGAAATTGTTGGAAAAAAAGAATGTGATGCAATTTTATCTTGATCAACAATATATTTAAAAAGTAACTCATTATTTATTTTCTTATCAAAATGTAAATAATTACGAACTTTATTACGTTTTTCAAAAAAAGAGATATCAACAATACTATTCATTTTGCCAACTTTGGGAGATTAGAATGACTGCTATCTGTATTCTCTTTAATAAGAACATCCCCCCAAAGTCTATCGAGGGCATACGCTCAAGCCTACTTATGCCCTCCTCCTTTATAAGTGCAGTCTAAACATTTCAAAGGAGCATGTGTAATATGTTACTAATCATTCTTAATCTTATACTCTACTATCTTGGATATAGTATCGATATAACACCAATATACGAGATCTTGATGAATAGTTCGAACTATTCATTAAGAGTGAGGTTTACATTTACATCCTCATCAGCAATAAAAAGTATATTCCAATGAGCAAGCCACTAATCAAACAACAATTAGAAGCATGTCAATTCTAAATAATTATTGAGAACTTTCAAAGTATTATTTTTAAATTAATTAACTATTAAAAACACTCCATTCACCCAATTTATCCAAAAGAAATGAGGGTGTCATTAAGAATTTAATGGAGATTCGATGCGTATTGAAAGTCTCTTATACTTTAAAAACCTGACAAACTATGCTCAACTAACGAACATTATTCTTTCTGTACTACTGGAATAGGAAACTTTAATTACTAATTTTATCGTTATTTGATACACAATGGAGTTCCCTCTCCTTTTAGGGGAGGGTGGAAGTATGCTCTTTCAATATCATTCCAAGAATGCATCAAAGCAAAATCACTATTCCTTGAGTTGATCCAAAGCTGTCCCCTGCACAGGATTTCTTTTCCAATAATAAGGTTGAAAAAAACGAAGCAACAAACGCCACGGTGTCATCCAGACGATACGCGCATTGCGCTTATTATTTTGGCTTACTCGTTTTGCCAAATAACCACACACTTGCTCAGGTGGGTCGATCACAAACATAAATAGCCATTTCATTTTGTGCCAGTTTTTAACTTCACCTTGTTGCCAAGAAGAAATCAACAAATCTGTTGCCACCATTCCAGGGCTTAAGGTACCAATCAAAATATTGCTTTGTTTGGCTTCTTTATTTAATGCATGATTTAGATAGGCAACTGCCCGCTTACTGGTTGCATAAGGCGTCATTCCTGCGCTCCATTCGCCACGGCTGCCCCAACCTTCCATATTAAAAATTTGCCCAAAACCTTGTTGAGCCATACCTTTTAACGCCACTTGAGAACCCAGCATCGTACCAAGTATATTGGTTTTAATCACATTTTCTATGTCAGTATGAGTAATGTCTGTAAAGGCTCTTGCTGCATTACACGTACCAGCATTATTGATCCAGACATTGACCTGACCAAATTTTAAAATTGTTTCATCCCATAATTTTTGGAGATCTTCATACTGAGCCACATCACAACAGACGCCACAAATTCGCTGAGCTGAATAACGTCCCCCTAAATCAGCAACTACTTGATTGAGTTGAGTACTATTCCGTGCTGAAATCATGACTGACCAACCTAGCTTTAAAAAAGCTTCCGCTAAGCCTAAACCAATTCCACGAGTTCCACCGGTAATCACAACAGATAAAATTTGATCAGAATTTGAAACAATCAAAATATTCTCCACTGACCTGTTCAACCAAGCTAAGTAAATGTGAATTAACAACCATACAATCTAAGCTCAATTTAGGACATTTGACCTCACAAAAGCAATTTTTAAGATAGAATCTGAGGTATCGAAAATAAATAAATTACTTAAATCACATGAATCATCATTTTTTTCTTGGAACTTTAATCATTTTTCTTATTGGGTGTCATGAAAAGCCTGCCACGTCAATAGAAGATAAAGCAACTGACTTAACGGCAGTGCAAAAAAATCTACAGCAAGTTAAACCTGCTGTTACTCCAGCTCAAACATTACCGACCAAATCAGCAACAGAGCAGCTGGTCAATAATCCTACACCACTGCCACAAGGCTATCACATAGACACGACTTATTTAAAACACCCCTTATTCGTTGACCTTAATGGAGATGGCAAACGAGATGCCTTTCGTGTATTGAAAAATCCAAATCAAAAAGGCATGAAATATCTTTTTGAATTTCGGATCTCCGACAGCGACAAGGTTTATTACTATAAAAGTGAAGAAGAAGGTGAAGATCTTGATATTTTTGGACGCTTTGAAATTGCGCCTAAAACAGGTATCTATATTGATGAAGAATATCGCTTCGGTGAAAACGGAGACATCATCGCTGATGAGCAAATTGATCCCAAACACTATCTAAAATTTAAAGGCGATGGTGTTCAGGTGAATGTGATTGAAGAAACTTGTGGTGCATCTGTTTTCTTCTTAGACAACAATAGAATCAAGCGGATTTATCTGTGTTAATCCTATTCCTCATCGGCAAAAATCGCATTTGCACCAACTACTTTAGAAATTTTAAGTTTATTTTGTTCTTGCAAAATATAGATTTTTTGTTTGATTGAATCGCTGGTAAAACTTCCATTCAGGTTTAATACAATAGGGGCTTCACTCAATGAACCTTTGCCACGATACTCTTGATTGATATCATTGGTCGTGACTTGATTCACAATCACAAAATAACCTGTAATACCTTGTGCTTGACCACATGCCAAGCTCTGTGGTGCCCAATCACCAAATTGAATAACAGAGTTAAAATGATAACCTTTATGTTCTAAGAAGTTTTTCTGTTGTGGCGTGGTGATTGGGAAGTTCAAAACTTTCTGTTGTTCTTTCCAGTTGATCAGCAATTGACTGGATGAACAAGAGTCCCGTATCTGCCCCGCACTTCCTGATTCTGCTCCATCTATTGAATCATCACATTGTGAAATGACTTGAAATGTGGCATCACCACAGTTCAGTACTTTAGAACGATAAGTTTTATATTGGGTAGTTTGAGCAAAAAGTGAATGAGATAAAAAGCTGAGTACAAAGCAACAGGTTACGGTTTTAAAATAATAACTGCAAAAATGAGAAATCATGCTTTTTATATTGATCATTAACATTCTTTAATTCTATATCAAATATTTACTTACAACTCTGAAAAACATCACTAAACCCTCCTAAGCACATGAAATTATTAATGATAAAAATTAAACTGAGTGTTGAAATTATTTTCAGCCTATATTAATCCTGTCATTACACAACAAAAGCTTGATTAAAATACATATTTTAAAAATAATGATAAACAAATCACAAAATAATTAGGTAAAATGATGAAAGATATCATAATTTTTATTTCAAGCATGCTGTCCATATTGTTGGCTCAAATGAGTCACGCCACACTTCCCAAAATACCTGAAGAGATCCAAATAGAGATTTTTAAAAGTGCAAAATTTAAAAAAACCAATCTAGGTTGGGAAAGCCGTTGTAGTTTAGGCAATATTTCATATTATGGTGATTTGAATAAAGATGGTCGCCCTGATGCAATTGTGGTAGATGGTGGTATTGGATGCTATGCCGACACAGGGATTGGATTTTATATTGTTACTCAACAAACTGATCGGAAATGGGTTCGAATTTTTAATAGTCGCGGTCAACCTGAATTTCTTTCAACTTTAGGCAGACATGGTTGGCCAGATATTGCCATCAATGATGGATCAAAATGTTTTAACGTGTATAAATGGAACGGACAAAAATTTGAAAAGGATCGTTTGGAATACAAAAACAAAGCATGTTCAAGCCCTACAGTGCAAAAGTAAGACTTTTTTTGAATTTCATTGATACAACTGATCGGATTGTTTTTAAGTGCGAATTTTATTTTTAACACTCAACATTCAACCATAAAAATTAACTTAATAAATATCAATGTCTTAAAAATTAAGCCATGTTGTGTTATTGCATCAACTTAGTGCAATAATTCCAATTTAGTGCAGGCTTTTGCTTTATATCGAGTCTTAATAATATTTTGAATTTTTTGATCTATTTTTTCATACAGTCAGATACTTCACGAATAGATTTGCTTGGTTATACTTGAACCAATTTGTGACATATAGCACCAAAAAGAATCGTATATGCAAAACGTTGATCTTCTCTTTCTTTTGCTTGGCGCAGTGCTTGTACTCGCTATGCATGCAGGATTTGCTTTTTTAGAATTGGGAACAGTTCGTCATAAAAATCAAGTCAACGCACTCAGTAAAATCATTACTGACTTTTCAATCTCAGCAATCGCCTATTTTTTTATTGGCTATTATATTGCTTATGGGCAGCATTTTTTCCATACAGGCACCACGCTATCCGCTGAACACGGCTACAATTTGATGCGTTGTTTTTTCTTGCTAACCTTTGCTGCTGCTATTCCTGCAATTGTTTCAGGTGGTATTGCAGAGCGTGCAAAAATGCGCTCTCAAGCCATTGCTACGCTTTTTATTGTCGCTTTGGTTTATCCCTTCTTTGAAGGCATTGCTTGGAATGGCAACCTTGGATTGCAAAAATGGTTAGCAGATACATTTGGTGCAGGATTTCATGATTTTGCTGGTTCAGTGGTTGTTCATGCTATGGGTGGATGGATTGCATTGGCAGCAGTTTTACTCCTCGGTGCACGCAATGGGCGTTATAAAAAAGATGGACGTGTCAGTGCACACCCACCATCTTCAATTCCCTTCCTGGCATTAGGTTCTTGGATCTTAATTGTTGGTTGGTTTGGCTTTAACGTGATGAGTGCTCAACGTGTTGATGCCATTTCAGGTTTAGTTGCGATTAATTCACTGATGGCGATGGTCGGCGGTACACTTTCTGCAAATTTCTTTGGCAAAGAAGATCCTGGCTTTTTACATAATGGTCCATTGGCTGGCTTAGTTGCAATCTGTGCTGGTTCAGATGTCGTTCATCCAATTGGTGCGCTGCTCATTGGTATCTGTGCAGGTTTTATTTTTGTCAAATTGTTCACTTATACACAAAACAAACTTAAAGTTGATGATGTTTTAGGGGTATGGCCTTTGCATGGGGTATGCGGTGCTTTTGGTGGCATTGCTGTTGGGCTATTCGGACAACAATGGTTGGGAGGAATCGGAGGCGTATCCATGATCTCACAAATCATTGGTACACTGCTTGCCATTTTGCTTGCGCTTGCAGGTGGATTTGCTGTCTATGGTATACTCAAAGTCACTATGGGTATTCGCCTATCACAAGAAGATGAATTTCGTGGAGCAGATTTATCCATACATAAAATTTCAGCAAACTCTGAGGATGCGATGTTTTAATATTTAACATTTTATTCTATTTTTCATTTTTAGCGGCTTTCACAGCCGCTTTTTTATATTTTATTTAAATGACAATAAATTAATCTCCATGCCCATTATTTATCATCAATATTTCATTATGATGGATTGCTATTTTACGAGACTTTTTACTGAAATAATAAGTAGAATGATAATCACTTAAAGTTGAATCATTTTTATTATGAACAGACATCAAACTCGTCAGTTCTTTTAATGAGTTGGTTAATTAAGTCTGATTTAAGTTTATTTTTTTCTAATAGCAAACGATTAAAATGATTCAACTGAGTGATCCTTTTCATGCCTTTTTTAGAGTCGCATAAATTCTTTTTAAAAAACAGTTTATTATTGGGAATACTATTTTTAATATTATTATTCATGTTCCCAGTTGGTGGTGCAATTGATATGCAGTTAATCTACCCTTGGATAGATTCTGCTGGAAATTTTCCATTAAAAAATAACTGGTTTTTAGTAGAAATCAATCACAAATTGATTAAACATTTGGTCATTGGTTTTTTTGTCATTATCCTACTCTCATGGATTGCTTCTTTTAAGTTTGATCAACTCAAAGCCTTTAAATGGCAACTTGGTTATTTATTTTGGGTCAGTGTTTTATCTACTGTTTTGATTGGATTATTAAAATCACACTCAGCACATGCATGTCCATGGTCGATGACCGAATCTACTGCATTTGGTTATGTTTGGGATTTTTCTGCAACCCAAGGTCATTGTTTTCCAGGTGGTCATGCAAGTACAGGTTTTTCACTGCTCACAGGATTTTTTGTTTTTAGAAAATCGAATCCTAAAATCGCCTATTTTTTCTTATGTTTAGGGCTTGTTCTTGGCTTTATTACAGGTTGGGGACAAATGATGCGTGGAGCACATTTCCTTAGCCATAATCTTTGGACAGGTTGGATTATTTATACGTTTAATTTATTGGTCTATCGTATTTTCTATAATAAATTTAGAACCGCTATCCAATAACAACTTTTCGTTATAGGTTTAAGGTCGCAGGATGACTCTTTGGCTGTTCTAAATCATCATAAATTTGAGTCTTTATACATTATAGTCAATCTGTTAAAACGCATTGAGTAAAATATAATTTTTCTTAATCAATAAAATCAATGTGATAAAAATATTATTGAAAGATTTTAAACTTTCATTTTCACACTTTACAGCTAAAGTTTAAATAAATTTGCGTAGGTGATGCTTCACTTTTCTCAACCATTTTTTGTTCAACGGCATTCTTGCGCTGCAAACAAAACAGTACTTTGTTTTGTTCACGCTCCTTATTCAACATAGCAACATCCATATCACCATTATAGAAAGACCGTCTATAACTCAACAATATAAAATAGAGACTCCCTAAGGTTTCTAGTAATTTGTATAAAAACCATAAAGTTCATTAGATACGATCATTTTAATTAATGAACGAGATCAAATGAATAATTCAAAAGGCTGAGATTTTACAAAATTTAAATATTAAATTATTAAACTAATCTTAATTTTTACAATTTAATATATTTTGATTATACTCAAAACAATTTAGTAATGTTATGCGTGTAAATATGAGTAATTTTTCTAAATTTCTCCGTAATACCCTTAAAGCTCAAGACTCAAATATCCAACCTTATCAATTGGATAACAGCAAAGTGTGGCTTAAAAAAGCTTCAGAACGACACTCTGCATGGATTTATATGCCATTAAAATGGGTTGCACACATTCTTAATATTGAAGCTTTAACTCCAATTCCTAACTATGGTGGAAGTAAGTCAATTTATTGTGAAGTTCATCGTCTCACTGAGTTACAGTCATTAGGTATTCCCACACCTCAGATTTTAGCGAATTGCTCTCAAGGTCTATTGATTGAAGACGCTGGTGATCAGGTCATGCAACTTGACCAAGCATTGATTAGAATGGAGGGCAATACAGCGAAAAAATTAGAATTCTTTCGTGAAGCAATTTCAGCAATTCAAGCAGTTCACCAGAAAGGAAGTTATCTCAGCGAAGCTTTTGCGCGCAATATTTTAGTCAATCACCACAAAGAATTTACTTTTATCGACTTTGAAACAGACCCAGGCGAAATGCTAGATCTAGAAACTTGCCAAATTCGTGATTGGTTATGTTTTATTTTTTCAACAGCATTCCGTTTCAATGATGATGAAATTGCACAAGCGTGTGATATTTTTATTGCTGAAATCTACCCATGCAAATCGAAATATAATGAAATCTGTCGAATTGGGAACAAACTCAATTGGGTTGCAAATTTTAGTTTAGAAAAATTAGGGAGTGATGGGCGAAGAATGCATAAATGCCTGACATTTTTCCAGTATATGAAAAAGAATGAACCACTTCCTTTGATTTAAAAGGACATGGTTCATTTATTGAGGAATTTGAGATTATTCGATAGGTTTAATATTGAGTTGAACAGGTACTTTAACCAAAACACTTAAACCGCCTAATTCCTCGCTGCGAGAAAGTAATAGCTCGCCACCCAAATGCTGTATGGCTTTATCTACGATCGACAAACCTAAACCACTTCCCACCTCTAAGTGATGATGCACACGATAAAAACGTTTTAACACTTTATCATACATCTCTGTATCTATGCCTGGACCACTGTCTTCAATTAAAACATAAGCAAAATCATGGATATCAGCAAAGACTGAAATATTAATCATTCCTGAGACAGGTGTATATTTAATTGCATTATCAATTAAATTAAAAATAATTGAATGAAGGCTATGTTCGACACTTTTTAACACAACAGTTTCATTACGTATAAAACCCAAATCAATATCTTTTTCCATCGCTAGATTCATCAATTGCTCGACGCAATTGAGTGCAACATCATTCAGTTTAAATTGTGTGACCTGCACTTCATGATTCAGCGAAGCGTCTTGTTTCGCCAAAGCAAGTAACTGCGTCACTAAATGCTGCATACGTGCTAAACCTTTACTGAGGTTTTTTAGATTTTCCTCTTCAGGAAATTGGCTCATTAAAATTTTAGTTTGTAAATTCAATGCTGTTATGGGAGTTCGCAGTTCATGCGCAGCATCTGCTACAAATTGCCGCTGCTCTTGTTGTGCTTCAGAAATCCGCTCAAATAAATGATTCATTTCCTGAATGGTAGGCAATAATTCTTCTGGATAATGTGCATTTTGAATCGCCACCAACGAGTTAGAATCACGCTTTGCCAATTCAGATTTAAAGTCCTCTAAAGGCTTTAAGCTGCGGCGAATAATATAGACCAAGCCCAATAAAGCAAATGGAATAATCAACAAATAAGGCAAAAACATGCTTCCTGCAAGTTCTAAAGCCAAATGCTCTCTGACTTTTTCCTGTTGACTAATTTGAATCTGAAAGTTCGCTGTCGGTAAAATATAGGTAATCCATGTCCCATTTGCGGTCTCTTGACTATAAAACCCAGCTTTCTGCTTAGGCTCAATAATCACATGATGAGGGGTGTTTGGAACCTGTTGAGGGTTTGCATAAGACCACACATCTATAAATAGATCCTCCTCATGATAGCGCTTATGCTCATCAAAATGGCTTTGAATAGGTCGAGGGTTAAGTTCAACCCGCTCCGCCAAATAAACCATTTGTGCATCAAGAATTTCATTAATTTCTTCTAAAGAAATTTTATAAGCTGAAAAAATTAATACGCAGCCCAATAAAATACTAAAGATAGAGGTATAACGAATTAAACGCTTTCTTAGAGAAAATGCAGTTCCCATATTATTCTGCTTTATGTGCTTGCCCCAAACGATAGCCTAAACCACGAATTGTACGAATAATATCTTTACCTAATTTTGAACGGATGTGATGAACATAAACTTCAATCGTATTGCTGTTGATTTCACTATCAAAAGCATACAATTTATCTTCTAAATTTGCTTTAGAAAATATTTTATTGGGATGCGTCATCAGTGGAATCAAAATTGCCCATTCTCGATTAGACAGCTCAACTGGTTCACCTTTCAATGTTGCGATATGTTGTTCAACATCTAAAACAATCTCACCATTCTTTAACAGATTCGATGACTGCCCCATCACCTCTTTTGTAGCATCTCCAGAACGGCGTAATAATGCATGAATACGCGCTACCAGCTCATCAAATTCATAAGGTTTAATCAAGTAATCATCTGCACCTTGGTTTAAACCATCAACACGATTTTGTAATTGATCACGTGCTGAAATAATCAGTACAGGTAAACCTGAACGTTGACGAATTTGCTTTAAAACTTGCATTCCGTCCATCATTGGTAAGCCTAAATCGAGTAAAACCAAATCAAATTGTTTTTCTGAGATGAGTTTTAAACCATCTAAGCCATTATTGACCCATTCAACATCAAAGCCTTGGTATTTCAACAATGTTTTCGATGATTCTGCGATCATAAAATCATCTTCTATCATTAAAATTTTGGTCATGCTCTATGTCCTTTCAATCAACTGTTCACTGCACATTGGTGCAACATATTGTTCTTTTGATCAATCACCTGAGTTTGAATATTCAATAAACTCAAAAGACTTGGAAATAAATTATCTTGACTCAATTTTGCTGCTTTTTGTTGAGTTAAACAATTAATTTGTTTTGCAGATGCAGCTTTCCAGTTCTCTGAAAACCACATGAACATCGGGACATGAGTCTGTTGAGTAGGCGCAATTGCATAAGGTGCGCCATGCAAATACATGCCACGCTCACCTGTAGACTCACCATGATCAGACAAATACCAGAAACCAGTTCGATAGTTGTCTTGCTGCTTTAAGCTTTCAATCACTTGATTCAAAATATGGTCAGTATAGACAATCGAATTATCATAAGTGTTGATTAATTCAGTTGAAGAGCACCCTTGAATCGCATTGCTTTCACAGGTTGGTTTAAATTTCTTAAATTCATTCGGCGCACGCTTGTAATAAGCTGGTCCATGACTGCCCATTTGGTGTAAAACAATCAAATGAGGCTGTTTGTCATCTTTAGGTAATTGCTTGAGATATACATTTAAACTATCAACCAAAATACCATCTAGACACTCACCACCTTGACACCATTTCTTTTCTAATTCTTGAGGAATAACAAACTTCTCAACACGATCACAGGTACCTTTACAGCCTGAATTATTATCAATCCAAGTCACCTTATACCCTGCACGTTGTGCAATATCCAATAATCCTTCTCGGTGACTCGCAAGTTGCTCATCATAATTTACACGTGGCATACCTGAAAACATACAAGGTACTGATACAGCTGTTGCAGTACCACATGAACTAACTTGAGAAAAATTAATAATATTCGCCTGCTTAGATAGTTCGGGATTGGTATTTTTAGCATAACCGTTTAACGCGAAACTTTCTGCGCGTGCTGTTTCACCCACCACCAAAACCATCAATTTGGGTTTATGCTGTAAAGCAATATCCTCAACGATATGTGCATCTTCACCATAACGAATCAAAGGCAAATTCTTTTTAGGTGCTTTTTTATGGAAATATGAAAGCGTTGAAGCCACTGTATTTTGAGGTGAAATCATACCTTTTAGATCACGATGCTCACGAAAAATAGCTGCATAATCGACATAGAATACAAATAATAATCCACCAATAACAGCTAAAGAACCCACAATATTAAGCCCTTTAAAAAGCACAATCTTGCTTATTTTTTCTGGTTTAATACGGATCCATAAAATCAAAAGAATAGGTAAAATAACAAAACTAACGGTCCATGCAAAAAATTGAAAAGAGAGCAAGTCTGCAACTTCACCAGAATCAGTTTGTGCCATGTTCTGAATTTGATCAGGTGAAATTATCACACCCAATGAATTGACAAAATAGGCACTAAAACCACCAATAAATACCAGAATGATTGCAAAGAATTTTGCGGTCCATTTCCAATCTAAGAGCTGTAGTAATAGATTGTATAAAGCAATCAATACTAAAGCTGTAGCAATCAAAAAGAGCTGGGCTTTTATACCTTGATAAGGAGTAAGCGCTTGAACTTTGCCCAGAAAACCAAAGTTCAGGCATAGCCCTAACCAGACTGCAACAATAAAATTAAAGGCAGTGAGGGAAATGGAGACTTCTCGTTGTTTGATACGTTGTATTAAATTAGACATTACTGTAGCAATACTCTCTTCAATGACCTTAAGTTAAAAAATGAAGCTTAAATTGAACTTAAAAGCATTCTTTGAGTACCTAACAGCATTAATCTCAAATTTTAATCCCTTAAAATTTCTCATTATTTGAGAAATTCAAACTAGAATAAATATTTATAATGGTTGTTACATATTATTTTATAACCTAATAGATAATCAATTCTGCCCATTCAATTTGGATTGGCTCATTCTTCGGTGTCAAAAGAATGAGCCAATAAAAAAATCATACAGGAATTAATTTCTATACTTTTAAAATTGACAAAAAAGTAATTTTTGTCTTATCTAAATGTAATGTAAAATAATGACCTCTAAATCATAAATAAAATGCTATTGTTTAAGTTGATATTTAAATTCATTTTAAAATAAGAAAATTTAAAACAATAATCAATATCTTAATCGAGAATAATACTGTTTATCTAAATAATATTACTTTTCATACATATTTCTCATCCAATATATAATTGGAATTAAACAAAACATACCTACAAGTAAAATTAAACTTAAGAATTTTAAATACCCCAGTTGATCTCCAATCATTCCACTTACTGTATATAGGACTCCACTGATGCTTGCCATGATTGAAACTTGAAAAGTAAAATCAGTTCCAGCATATTCGCTTCGGCTATACTGCATCACCAAGGTTAAAATCACCACCAATAACATTGCAGCAAACATGTCTTCTAAAGCATTAATCAGATAAATTATCCACGGCGCAACAGGAACGGCTTGTTCATATAAAACTGCCAACCAAACGAAACC
Organism: Acinetobacter sp. WC-743; assembly: GCF_000335555.1. Classification (NCBI taxonomy): domain Bacteria; kingdom Pseudomonadati; phylum Pseudomonadota; class Gammaproteobacteria; order Moraxellales; family Moraxellaceae; genus Acinetobacter; species Acinetobacter sp. WC-743. Next base: position 82,338 of record NZ_AMFQ01000085.1, read on the forward strand.
TGCTAAACTGATTAATTTCAAGACAGAAAATAACAATAAGGCTTGATGACGTTTTATTTTCTTTAAAAACAATCCTGCCAACCCAGCGCCGCATAGTGCAGAAAATGCGCCCAGCATTGTAATGTAAATACCAATTTGAGAAAGGCTCAATTTCAAATCAACCAATAACGGTTTAGTGATTGGACCTGCAAATCCATCTGTAACTTTGATTGTGCAAAGTACAAAAAACCATGCTGTTAATTCTTTATTTTCAAAGAAATACCTTAAATAATCTCTAAACCATTCAAAGCGATCTATGTTTGTTTGATGTGATGTCTTTTTGCTGGCAATACGTAGATGTTCAGGTTCTTGATAAAACCAAATTGGCAATGTATTGCAAGCAACGATAGCGGCCAAAATAAGAAAAGTCATCTGCCAACTGAGCCAATCCATTGCCCATAAAATTGCTCCACCACCTACAATAAACCCTAGGCGAGAACCAATAACCTGAAACATATTACCAAAATGTTGCTGTTCTTCTTTTAATATTCTTACTGCCAAACCGTCAGTAGCAATATCTTGAGTTGCACCGATGCTATTCATACACAGCAATGCAATAAAAAACAGAAATAAAAACCGTGGTTCATTTAAAGATTGAATCGGTAAGAAAGATAAAATAACCAGAATGACAATGGTTAAAATCTGGGTGGGAATAATCCAACTACGATAATGCCCTGCTTGGTGATGTCCATAACGATCCACCAAAGGTGCCCATAAAATTTTAATTGCCCATGGTGCCATTAACAGTCCAAAACCACCAATATGAGCCAATGACACGCCTTGAGCACGTAAGATCACTGGCAACGCATGAGTCATAAATCCCACAGGTAAACCTTGAGCCCAGTATAAAGAGAATAACAATAAATAATGATATGGCATGCTAACTCGACTCAAGAATCATCAACATTGACTCACCTGCAATGATTGAACACTTTAAATTTGATATATTGCTTTAATTTGCAAATTTTGTAATATTTACATTTTGCGGATATCCAATGGATGGATGTCTATGTTGTATTAAGCAAAAAATGAATACCAATACAAGAGCAGTCACATAAAAATACGATGTCACAGAATTTTCCAAATATACCCGATCAAGTGCCCCAGCGTGGCAATACCACCAGTCGCAATATATTTAAAAACCTTTACTTGGTTCAAGGCTGGGGTTTTGAGGGTGAGTTTCCGAACTTACCTAAAGCCGTGGTGTTTATTGCTCCCCATACATCAAACTATGATGGTTTATATGCCTTTCTTGCGATGTTAGGGATTGGTGTTAAAGTCACCATTTTTGGCAAAGACAGCCTGTTTAAAACGCCATTGAAATCTCTTTTTGAGTGGATTGGTGTTATTCCCGTTCATCGCGACTCTCCACATGGGCTGACACAGCAAATTATCAAAGTGATTCAACAACAGGAAAAAATCTGGATTGCAATTGCGCCTGAGGGCACCCGAAAAAGAGCAGAAAGGATTAAAAGCGGTTTTTATCATATCGCCATGGGTGCGGGTATTCCAATTGCTGTCTTTTCATTAGATTATGAGAAAAAACGTATTCATTGCTTAGGCACACTACAGCCTACAGGTGACTATGACAAAGATTTAGATGATATTTTAGCGCGTTTTAAAGGAAACTTTTCGCCTAAACGTCCGCATTTATTATCACTTCCTTTACAAAAACTATGGAAAAATGGCTAGAAAAAAAAGATGCAATCTGTTCAGATGTGCAGCATATATTTTTGACAAAAGTAATTCCCATGCGTGTTAAACAACTTGGTTTTATAGGCTTATTGGGTCTAGCCCTCGTTGGCTGTGACAAGACAGCAAAAACTCCAACCCAAACCACAGCAATTAAGGCTCGTGAACCTGTTATTGCCATTGCACTTGGCGGCGGCGGTGCAAAAGGTTTTGCTCATATTGGTGTACTTAAGGTTTTAGAATCTCATGGGATAAAGCCAAAAATTGTAACAGGCACCAGTGCAGGGAGCTTTGTTGGTAGCATCTATGCCAGTGGTAAAACCCCTTATCAAATGCAACAAATTGCCCAACAATTAAAAGAATCTGATTTACGTGATTTAACTTTAAATAGCCAAGGCATCGTGCTTGGTCAAAAACTACAAGATTATGTTAATCGCAATGTCGCCAATAAACCGATCGAACAGTTTCCGATTCGTTTTGCAGCTGTCGCAACTCGTTTAGACAACGGCAAGAAAGCAGAGTTTATTAAGGGCAATGCAGGTCAGGCTGTCCGTGCTTCTTGTAGTATTCCCAATGTATTTGTGCCAGCGACAATTGGAAACACCAAATATGTTGATGGGGGCTTAGTAAGTCCAATTCCAGTACAAACTGCGCGTGATATGGGCGCGGATATTGTCATCGCTGTTGATATTTCTGCTCGACCGAGTGGTAGTCAGCCAATGAATATGTGGGGATTATTAGATCAAACCATTAATATCATGGGGCAACAAAGTATCAATAATGAATTGGCTCAAGCCAATATTGTGATACAACCTAAAGTTGGGCATTTAGGAACACTTGACCTTAAATCAAGTAATCAGGCAATTTTAGAAGGTGAAAAAGCCGCACAAGGTAAAATTATTGCAATTCAGAATGCGATCTCAAACTTTAAAAAATCCCCTGCTGCTTTAAAACCTGCGCCACGAGCAAAGTTTTAACTGGAACATGAAATACTTCGCTTCATCCTAATTGAATATAAGAATAAATACGTTTTTATATGCAGTATTAAAATGATCTGCTACATTGGTAGAGATGATTCGTCATCTATACCAATGATAATCACTAGGGTAGATTATGGACTTTATTTTTGAACCGTGGCATTGGTTTGTACTTGGCATATTGCTGATCTTATCTGAACTTATTCTACCTGCATTTGCTGCCTTGTGGTTTGGTATCGCTGCAGTTGTGGTCAGTATTTTGTTTTGGCTGTTTCCAAGTATGAGCTTTGCCTTACAAGTCGTGTGTTGGATTATCTTATCCATCACCTGTACTGTCGCTTGGTTTAAATTCGTCAAACCACTTTCTATAGATAAAACCAAAGCTGGGCTTCCGCGTGAAGCAACGATTGGACAAACCGGTATGGTCATTCAAACTGGACTCAGTCATGATCAGATTCGCGTGCGCTTTCCGATGCCTGTTTTAGGTTCTGATGAATGGAACTGCCGTACCCTATCACCTGTACAAGTGGGTGACCGTGTACGTGTGACAGATATTTTAGGTAATGATTTAGTTGTACAGCTACATTCATCATCTCAATAATGAAGAATAAAGAGGAAAATTAAATGGGTTTTGGTTCTATTGTTGTTTTAGTCTTATTTGTATTCGTTGCTGTAACCATTTTTAAGGGGGTTCGTATTGTCCCTCAAGGTTACAAATGGATTGTACAACGTTTAGGTAAATATCATTCTACTTTAAGCCCTGGCTTAAACTTCGTCATCCCTTATGTCGATGAAGTTGCTTATAAAGTCACAACCAAAGATATCGTTTTAGATATCCCATCACAAGAAGTTATTACTCGTGATAATGCTGTTTTGGTGATGAATGCTGTTGCATATATCAACCTGACGACACCTGAGAAAGCAGTCTATGGTATTGAAAACTATACATGGGCAATTCAAAATCTTGTACAAACTTCACTCCGTTCAATCGTTGGTGAAATGGATTTAGATGATGCTTTGTCTTCGCGTGATCACATCAAAGCAAAATTAAAAGCAGCGATTTCAGATGATATTTCAGATTGGGGAATTACCCTCAAAACTGTAGAAATTCAGGATATTCAACCCTCTCATACCATGCAAGCTGCCATGGAGGCTCAAGCTGCTGCTGAACGTCAACGTCGAGCAACAGTGACTAAAGCAGATGGTGAAAAACAAGCTGCTATTTTAGAAGCAGATGGTCGTTTAGAAGCATCTCGTCGTGATGCAGAAGCACAAGTTGTTCTTGCTGAATCATCTCAACGTGCGATTGAAATGGTCACCTCTGCCGTTGGTGACAAAGAAGTTCCTGTTGCCTATCTACTTGGTGAGCAATATGTAAAAGCGATGCAAGATATGGCGAAATCTAATAATGCTAAAACAGTTGTGTTGCCAGCCGACATTATGAATACCATTCGTGGTGTTATGGGCAGAAATAATTAACTCCCTCATCCCCAAAGTCAAAATAGGTAATCTTAAGGTTACCTATTTTTTTTGCCTTTGAAATTTAGCACTCTGTTTTAACGTTTAAGAAATGATCAGCATTTTTTTGTAATTTGTGGTTAAATTTCACGTTATTTTAGATTCCACCTTGAATCTGAATCTTTCCACGTATATGGATATCGTATGAGCTCCCTTAACCCCACGTTAATTACCTTTCTATTTTATATAGTTGCAATGGTCATCATTGGCTTAGTCGCTTATCGCGCCACAACCAGTTTTGATGATTATATTTTAGGTGGACGTCGTTTAGGCAGTTTTGTTACTGCATTGTCTGCAGGTGCATCTGATATGAGCGGGTGGTTGCTGATGGGTTTACCTGGTGCAATTTATTTATCAGGTCTATCTGAAGTCTGGATCGCCATTGGTTTAATCATGGGTGCTTGGTTGAACTGGTTACTGGTTGCAGGTCGTTTGCGTGTCCACACTGAAATTCAAAATAACTCACTTACACTTCCCGATTATTTTTCAAATCGCTTTAATGATCATAAAAAGATTTTAAGGGTTGTGTCTGCTGTTGTGATTCTTATTTTCTTTGCCATCTATTGTGCTTCTGGCATGGTGGCAGGTGCGCGTTTATTCGAAAGCATGTTCAACATGTCTTACAGTACGGCACTTTGGATCAGTGCCATTGCGACAATCAGTTACGTATTTATTGGCGGATTTCTTGCTGTCAGTTGGACAGATACCATTCAAGCAGGATTGATGATTTTTGCATTATTACTGACCCCGATTGTCGCCATACTCAGTTTAGGTGACATGACTACAGTAAATGCAGCATTAGACGCAGCACGCCCTCAAGCCTATAGTTTATTTGCAGATTTGAGTGGTATTGCTGTCATCTCACTTTTGGCATGGGGCTTAGGCTATTTTGGGCAACCTCATATTTTGGTTCGCTTTATGGCAGCAGATTCGGTGAAATCAATCCCAAATGCACGTCGTATTGGTATGACTTGGATGACACTTTGTCTAGGCGGTGCAGTTGCTGCCGGTTTCTTTGGGATTGCCTACTTCCAAATGCATCCTGAATTAGCGGCAACGGTCAATGCCAATCCTGAAACGGTATTTATGGAATTAACTAAAATTCTATTTAACCCATGGATTGCAGGTATCGTTTTAGCGGCTATTCTTGCTGCTGTCATGAGTACCCTGAGTTGCCAGTTATTGGTGTGTTCAAGCACTTTGACAGAAGATTTTTACAAAGCATTTATTCGTAAGACTGCATCTCAAAAAGAACTGGTCTGGGTAGGTCGTTTAATGGTTTTACTGATTGCTGTTCTTGCTATTGTTCTTGCTAGTAATCCTGAGGCGAAGGTTTTAGGATTAGTCGCTTATGCTTGGGCTGGTTTTGGTGCTGCATTTGGTCCATTGATTATTCTTTCTGTTTTCTGGAAACGGATGACTTTATCTGGCGCTCTTACAGGTATGATTGTGGGTGCGCTTGTAGTGATCCTTTGGAAAAATATTCCAGTATTTGCAACAACTGGTATTTATGAAATTATTCCAGGCTTTATTTGTTCTTTTATCACTATTATTCTATTTAGCTTGATCAGCAAAGCACCTTCAACAGATATGATTGAACGTTTTGAAAAAGCGGATGCAATTTACAAAGAATCTGTTTAAGCCTATTGCCCCCTTTTCATAAAGGGGGAATTTTAATGCTTTATATGCGCTGAATTATCACGACTATAGTATTGATGGATCTTGCTCTTTAAATATTTCCGTTAGCTTTTTCGAGCCAGCAGGAATTGTGAAATTTGGTTGAGCTCTTTGGCATCTTCTCCAAAATAAGCGAGTGCTTTAAATGCTTGATCATGTAATTGTTGCGCATAAATTTGAGCATTTTCCAAACCCATTAACGCAGGATAAGTTGATTTATCCACTTGCTCATCTTTGCCTGCCGTTTTTCCTAAAGATTCAGTATCCGAAATAACGTCTAAGATATCGTCTTGTACTTGAAAGGCTAAACCGATCGCTTGACCATACTGACGCAGTTGCGGAATCGCCTGATCCGTTCCTGAAAAAATGGTCACAGCAGCCATCATAATTGCTGCCTGAATGAGTGCACCTGTCTTATTACGATGAATATTTTCCAGATGTTCCTGATCAACATGTTTGCCTTCAGCCTGTAAATCTAAAACCTGCCCACACACCATTTTTGAACTGGCTGTTGCCAAAATCTGCATTTGCTTGAGAATAATGGCTTGATCTACTGTTTGTCCTTGATCGAAAAGCCGACTCCCTAAAACCTCGAATGCCATGGATTGCAATATATCACCTGCCAATAATGCAGTGTCCTCACCGAAAGCGACGTGACATGTCGGTTGTCCACGACGTAATAAATCATTGTCCATGCAAGGTAAGTCATCATGTGCCAATGAATAGCAATGTATAAATTCAATTGCCACTGCTGCTCGTCGCACTGCTGCAAAGTTTGGATTATCAGCTTTTAATTGAAATGTTGCATAACTTAAAGCAGGTCTAACCCGTTTTCCCCCTAACATCACAGTATGATGCACAGCTGATTTTAATGGTTCAGGCAAAGAAAAAGCATCTAAAGCTGTTTGTAAATCTTGCTGAATTTGCACTTGTGCCTGTTGTAAAATTTCTGCATTTACATGGGGAATTGAAGTCACATCTGCCTCGTTTTGCACAATTTTTTAAAACTAGAAATCAAGTTTCAAAAAAATGGATATATTGGATGAGTCAGAGACATTCTACTATGAGTGATTATAATTCTCACCCATTTATTGGCATACATATATGCGAAATACAGAACTAAAGCTTTATTTAATCCAAACCTAAATTTTTAAATAAAAATAAGGAGTTTTTGCCTTTTTTCTTTGCGTAACGAACAGCGAAATCGAGTTCTTTTTTAACATCAACTTCTACATTTTGATGTTCTGGATCTAAATGCACAATCCCAATAGATGCCGTTAGATATTCATCGTTTTTTCCAAAAAATATTTTTTCTTCAGTAATGGCAAATCTAAATCTTTCAGCAAGTGTCATGACTGCCCACTCAGTCAACTGCGCTATCGCAACGACAAAACTTGCTGAATTTAAACGAAAAATCTGTGCTTCAGTTTGACTGATGGCTTCGCTAAGTACAGCGCCCAACCGAATTAAAATATCATCTCCAGCAGTATAACTGTTGAGTTGGTTAAAACGCTTAAAGTCATCTAAATCAATTTTAATGAACGAAATTGTTGTTTGCTGATTCTTTTTCCATTTTTCACTTAAGTAATGATCAAAAGCAAAAGCATTTTGTAAGCCTGTGACTAAATCCAAATAAAGGTGATTATGTAACTTTCGATTATTATTTAATAAAACATTTTCACGTCGTTTTAACCGCGTGATATCAGAGCAAACCACCACAACCCTTTCAATTTCATTATCTTGATTACGAATTGCTTTAAAATAAGAGAGATAGAATTTTCCTTTGACATAAAATTCCTGCTCAAAATCATTTTGATTTTTTGCAAAATGGCGCATTGCTTCATTAAAATGGGCAAAAACCACTGTGGAAAATGTATTTAACAACTTATCAAACAAATACAGTGCATCACTTTCATAAATATCCGCAAACTTTTGATTCACACCTAAAAAGCGTGCTTCTTGATCAAGCAAAGCGATCGGTAAAGGAATCTGCGAGATAAACGAAACCAAATGCAATTTATCTATATCTTGTAAATATTCAAAAACTTTCAAACTTTCAAGGCTAGCTTGTAGTTTTATAAGCTCTTGTTCCATACACCACCTCAAAGCTGATTTATTTTTGAATAAAGTGAAATCAGCGTTGAATTCACCTCTAAATACAAGATTGAATACGTCGAAAAAGCATTCAATAAAATAAGTTTCTATATAATATAATTAATATTATGCAATACACCACTCAAAAATAATGCAATTGACGACAAACGTCACAAAATAACAAAACCTTGCATAAGCAAGGTTTTTTGTCGAAATGAATTAGACCAATCGATAAAGCTTTAAATCTTAAAAGAGATTAGAAACTATCCGCAGGAATACGTACCCAACCTTCCATAAGCACTCGTGCACTACGACTCATGATGGCTTTTTTTACAACCCATTGACCATTTTCATTTAAAGCTTGTGCACCCACTCGAAGCGTTCCTGAAGGATGACCAAAGCGTACTGCCTCGCGCTCACCACCTCCAGCGGCCAAATTCACCAAGGTTTGTGGAATAGCTGCCGCCGTACCAATTGCCACCGCTGCTGTTCCCATCATTGCGTGATGAAGTTTACCCATTGACAGTGCACGAACCAGTAAATCTGTATCTGATTGTGTCACTTGTTTACCACTTGAAGAAGTATAACTTTTAGGCTTAGACACAAATGCCACTTTCGGAGTATGTTGACGATTTGCAGCTTCACTAATGTCCTGAATTAAGCCCATTTTCAATGCACCATAAGCACGAATTTTTTCAAAACGCGCTAAAGCGGCACTATCAGCATTAATATCATCTTGTAGTTCTGTGCCTGTATAACCAATCTCTTCTGCATTTAAGAAAATTGTTGGAATTCCTGCATTGATTAAAGTGGCTTGGAATGTACCAATTTCTGGCACATCTAAAGTATCAACCACATTGCCTGTTGGAAACATTGCTCCGCCATCTTCGCCATCGTCCGCAGGATCTAAAAATTCAATTTGTACCTCTGCCGCAGGAAAGGTTACACCATCTAGCTCAAAGTCTCCGGTTTCTTGAACTTGACCATGACTTACAGGAACATGTGCAATAATCGTTTTGTGAATATTCGCCTGCCATATACGAACAGTACAAATACCATTTTCAGGAATTCGATCTGCTGCGACCAAACCATTACTTATTGCAAAGGAACCTACCGCAGCAGTGAGATTTCCGCAATTACCGCTCCAATCCACAAATGCTTTATCAATTGAAACTTGTCCAAAAAGATAATCTACATCATGCTCAGGTTGTGAACTCTTTGACAAAATCACCGTTTTACTGGTACTTGATGTTGCACCACCCATGCCATCAATTTGCTTTCCATAAGGATCTGGACTACCGATCACTCGAAGTAACAATTGATCACGTGCTTGTCCAGCTGTTTGCGCGCGTTCCGGCAAGTCCTCCAACCTAAAGAACACGCCTTTACTGGTCCCCCCACGCATATAGGTTGCAGGGATTTTGATTTGCGGTGCAAAACTCATTTTATCGCATTCCTTTCAATTATCTTTGTTGTCTAAAATAATGAATCATTATTCAGTTTTATATTACCCTTTTTTTTTGAAAAAACACGGATTGATTGACTTAAGTATGAAATAAAAAAATGAAAATTGAATAAATATCCACCAGTTTAAATATAAATTTAAAAAACTAAAATAAAACTTATTGCATTGAAAATTAAACAAAAACTTAGAGATACTGTTTTTTGACTTTGCAGTTCTCCTTTATAAATCAATCCGATACTAGGCTAAAAGTAACCAATCTATTACAATATTTAAATTCGTATAAATAGAGCTATATACATTGAGCAACGAGTCTACACAGTTACAACGTGGACTTAAAAATCGTCATATTCAATTGATTGCCATGGGTGGCGCTATTGGAACAGGACTGTTTTTGGGTTCAGCACATGTCATCGAAAAAGCTGGGCCATCCATTATTTTGGGTTATGCAATTGGCGGTTTGATCGTTTTTTTAATTATGCGTCAACTGGGGGAAATGATTGTTCATGAACCTGTTGCGGGTTCTTTTAGTCATTTTGCCAATAAATACTGGGGGAAATTTCCAGGATTTTTGACGGGCTGGAATTACTGGATGCTTTATGTTCTGGTCGCAATGACAGAACTTACGGCTGTAGGTAAATATATCAACTACTGGTGGCCTGAAATCCCCAATTGGATTTCGGTACTGTTTTTCTTTGTACTGATTACACTCATCAACTTAGGAAATGTTAAATTCTACGGTGAATCAGAGTTTTGGTTATCTATTGTTAAAGTCACTGCAATTATTGCCATGATTGTTTTCGGTATTTATCTGATACTTACCGCAGATGTTACTTCAGGTATCGCTTTTTCAAATCTATGGTCGCATGGTGGTTTCTTCCCCAATGGATTTGAAGGGTTATTCTTCATGCTGGCTTTCCTCATGTTTGGATTTGGCGGAATCGAATTAGTTGGTATGGCTGCGGCTGAAGCAAAAGATCCTGAAAAAACCATTCCGAAAGCAATCAATCAAGTTGTGCCTCGTATTTTGATTTTTTATGTGGGTTCAATGATTATTCTTTTATCATTGGTGCCTTGGAATCAGTTAAATTTTGGTGGCTTAGACAAAAGTCCATTCGTCATGGTTTTCAGTATGATTGGGATCGCATGGGCAGCCCACTTGGTGAATTTCATTATCTTGACCGCAGCACTTTCTGTATATAACAGTGGTATGTATGCCAATAGCCGTATGCTTTATGGCTTAGCCAAGCAAGGAAATGCACCTAAAATCTTTACCAAAACCAATAAACACGGCGTACCTATTCCATCAGTCCTACTTTCTGCGTTCTTGATTTTAGGTTGTGTGCCGTTAAATTACTATTTGCCAGAAGACGCATTAAGTCATTTGATGTATGTGGTTGTAGGCGCCTTAGTACTCAACTGGTTAATGATCACTTTGACCCACTTAAAATTTAAACGTGCATTAAGCTTGACCAATCAAACCAGTAAATACCCTGCTCTATGGGCTCCAATGAGTAACTTTGTGGTGATTATCTTTATTGGTGTGGTTTTATATATCATGTGGGATCAAGGTTTTAAAGAATCGGTATTGATGATTCCGGTATGGATCACATTGATGTTAATTTTATTTGATATTTTGAATCCGAATGAAATAAAACCAGAAGAAAAATAGAACGAACATAAAGCTATTATCTCGATAATAGCTTTTTTTTCATAGGCATATACGGTAAATTATTGACTTATCGCGCCCTTAGCTTAACTGGATAGAGCAGTTGCCTCCTAAGCGACCGACGTGGGTTCGAGTCCCGCAGGGCGCACCATTTTATGGTTTATTTTGATCTCAAGCGATCCACACCAACAAATAAAATAATTTAAATTCAATAATTTAATAAAATTAACATCTATAACAATCTATAACACCTCATCTTAATACATATTTTTTTACGGTATTTTTTGCGGTAAGATACATCACCCCCAATACTCTTACCGTAAAAATGCCAAAAATCGTTATACCCCTAACAGATAGCAAGATTAAGACTATCAAAGCTGACTCTACAAAAGTTCAGAAGCTTGCTGACGGTAATGGATTATTTTTGATTATCTCTAAGACTGGTGATAAGAATTGGAGATTTGATTACTCACGTCCTTATACCAAAAAGAGAAATTCCCTAAGCTTTGGTTCATACCCTACAGTCTCCCTAGCAGATGCAAGAATTAGACGTGAAGAAGCCCGCACACTTCTCTCTCAAAATATCGACCCACATGTTGAAAAAGTTAGAATTGAGAATGAGATTCTAAATACGAACAATAATACTTTCAAAAATATTGCAAATGAATGGATGGCAAAGCAAGACTTTGCTGAATCAACAATTAAAGGACAACAACGCTTATTAGAAGTGATTAATCAACATATTGGAAAAATCCCAGTACATGAGATTAAAGCTATGGATATCCTTAAGGTTTGTCGGATTTACGAAAAAGAAGGAAAATTAGAAACAGCTAAAAAGGTCAAAGTGAAATGTGGTCAAATTTTACGTTATTCTGTTTCTGTTGGTTTTTGTGAACGCGATGTCACTCAAGATTTAAAGGGGGCAATTACCCCTCCCAAAGTGACACATATGGCCGCTTTGGTAGAACCTAAAGATTTTGCCTTACTCTTAAATGATATTGATCATTATGAGGGTTCTATCATCACACGATATGCTCTACGTATTGCTCCTCTAGTTTTTGTTCGCCCAGGCGAATTAAGACATGCTAAATGGCAAGATATCGACCTTGAAAAAGGTTTGTGGAGTTATACCCCTCCAAAAACAAAATCAAAGACAGGCGTTCAACATATTGTCCCGCTATCAACTCAAGTCATTCATTTACTTTCTGAACTCGCTCAAATAACAAAAGCTAAAAGTGAATATGTATTCCCTGCAACGACATCTAGCTTAAAACCTATGTCAGAAAACACCATCAATCAAGCGTTACGTCGCTTAGGCTATACCAGTGAGCAAGCCTGTGGACATGGTTTCCGTGCTTCTGCACGTACAATTTTAGAAGAGGTTTTGGAGTTTCCAATTGAACTAATTGAGCAACAACTTGCTCATCAAGTAAAAGACATGCATGGGCGTGCGTATAACCGCACCAAGCATTTAGAGAAGAGAAAAGAGATGATGCAGAGATGGGCGGATTATTGTGATGAATTGAAAATTTAATTAAACATGTTGAATATTTAATTACAATAAGATTCCTTAATTAAATAAATGAGTGTTGATATTTCAACACTCATTATCTGTTATTCAAACTGAAATATTTTTCCGTACTGTTGCTTTAACACCGCTACGTGGGTTTCCATCAAGATGAATAATATTGAGTAAATGTTGATCTTTAATGCCTGAAAATTTTTGTATAAGATGACGAGCTAATCCATCACTAGCCGTTGTTAATACTAGATTTAAATCAGATTTAGCAGTCGCTAAAAGTCTAAAAATATCCAACATAGCTACACGGTTAAGATCATCTAAATGTGCAATTGGTTCATCTAGAAAAAAGCTCCCACCAGTACTACAAGCTTTAGCCAAATAAAGAGACAATGCTAAATCCTGCCGTTGACCTTGACTAAACTTTTCCTCAGCATCTAAGGCATTATTAAATCCATCAGCAAATACAGTCCATTTCAGTGCATCTCCACCATCAGAAACACTCAACTTACGGTAAACTTCATTAGCGTGCATTCGAGAAAAGAATTCACTTGCAGGTGAAAGTAGAGGGGAAAGACTTTCTTTTGTTTCCTCTCTCACGAACTCTTCATAATGTTTAATTGTGCACTCAGCTTGTGAAATGTAATTTTTTCCAATCGTAAGTTTCTTGTTTAATTCTTCTAAATCAGACTTCAACTTAAGCATGTAGCTTTCGTCACTTTCAGTCGAAACAATAGACTCACATTCACTTAACCAACGCTGAAAATTATCCAATATGATACTTTGTTCACGAATATCTTCGAGAGCTTTATGATAAGCATGTAATGAAAAAGGGTGATCTCCCACCACCGATTTCCAATGCTCATCAAACTGACTAACTGTCTTAGTTAGAGCAAAAGATGTTTTATTCTTTTCTTCAATCTCATTAGCTTTAGCCTTAATTTCATTAAGTATATTACTAAGCTTAGAAGAAATATCCTGTCGGTTATCCCCAATTACTTTTATACACTCTTCACAATCTTTCTTATATTCTTCAATTCTTAAAACTACAGCATTAACTCTCAATCCAATCATTGAATTACTAGTTTCAAACTTAAAAAACTGCTCTAGCATAATTACCGTATCAATTAATTTTTTCAAATCAATTGCAGCCCTAATACGTTGTTTTAAATAAATTATATTTTCGGCACTAAATCCAGAAAAATCGGAAACACCCATTGTTTCCAAATACTTTGTATGGAGTGCAACTTGAGCAAGCTGAGAATCTACAGAACGAACGTCTTCAATGTACTTTTCATAAGATGCTTTCTGAACAGTTGTGATTTGAAACCTAAGTTGATGTTCATTCTCAACACTTCTAGCCTCATCCAATTTTTGTGATGCTTTTAAAAGTTCTGGTGTAAACTCTTCTTTATATAGCTTTTCATGAAGGTGTTCAGATTGCTTCCAATCGTGGTGACATAATGGACATATTGAACTGTTTGGTTGAACAACTTCTCTAGCTATCGTCTTAAATCTCTCAAGCACACTAGCTAAAATATTAAAATCAGATTCAGCTTTTATACGACTCTGTTGAGCTTCTTGCAAAATACGTGAAATTTCAGCAAGATCAGTGGGCGGATATATTATATTTGAATCTAACTGTTGTTTTCGTCGCACTAAATGTAGAACTAATTCTGTATTTTCAATCAAGTAATCAACAGCATTTAGCCATGAAAACTTTTTATCATCACTCCATGTAAATTCAACAAATGATTGTAAATTTTCAATTGTTATACTTTCAATTGTTAAAAATCGAGAAACATCTTTATTAGCTAATAAATTATCCCAAAGTTTTAAGGAACTTAAACAATCATTTGACCAATTAACTGAAGTTAAATTATTGTTTAATTGTCTATCTAGGTTTTCAAAAGTTCCTGTAAATTCCGTTTGCTTTTTAGTCAATTCCAAATTTGATTGTGATAATTTCAGTACGTCAGCTTTTATATCATCTAGCTGCTTCTTATTTTCTGTATAAAGATGCCAGTTATCAGAAAGAAAAGAAACTAAAGAATTAGTATAACTTACATGCTGACCTAACAAATCAACATGAATTTTAGCAAGCCTAAAATTATCACTAAGATTTTTAGACTGCGGTTCCAATTTAAAGTGTGTTAATATTCCCAAAATATTTTCTGTTGCCTGTACTTTCCATGGAGAAGCAGCAAGTAAATTTCCCTCCAACTCGCTAATTTTTTTAGTTAGTTTTAAAACCTCTTCCTCAAGTCCTTTAACACTCGGCAACCTAGCTCTATATTCTTTTAGTTCTCGCAACGTACTTGCGTAGTGTCCAAGTCCCAAAATATCCGCAAATATCTTTTGCCTTTCTTCAGCTTGATTATTATCTACTAACAATGCTAATGAATTAGAATAAAGCCATCGACTATTTCTAAGCCAACCACGCTTAGCTTTTGCATTACTTTGAACTGTATTACCAGAAACAGAAGGAGGTGTTAATAACTCCAATAAATCAGCTTCCTTCATTCGAGTTTTCTTCTCGCCTTCCTTTTTTCCATACAAACCTGTTTTTGATCGACTAAGCTCATAAAAGATACCTCCTATTCTACATGAAGCAGAAACTTCAGTATTTCCTACACCCCATTCGCACGAGAAATCTGTGACCCCCAATAAATCTTCAACTTTTCCTGTTAGAAGCCATTCTAGAGCATAACAAATAGTACTTTTTCCAGTACCATTCGCAGCATGAATAATGGTAAGCGGTGCATCTAGTGGTACTTGAAGTACATCTGGAATACCTCGAAAATTACTGATCCTTACAGAAATAAATTTTATAGGCTGATTATTCATTTAAATTCCATTCTTTTCCATGAAGCTCCGCAAGCTTTTTACTACCTAATTCTGAAAGTTTTTCAAGTAATTCACTAGAGTCATCATCTGGTTCAAAATTTGAGTTTTTAACTTTGCTCAATTCACTACCTAAACCTATCGAAGTAATACGTTCATAACGGTGCCATCCCTCTGAATTTTTATACACAACATGTTTCCGAACAAACCTAGTATCTCTTTCTATCTCAGATATGAAATTGATGAAATCATTATTAAATTCTGTTAGAGCCAATATCAGATAACCATCAATTACCGTACCTTTTGCTTCCCGTCGAACTAATGATGCATCTAGATATAGTTCAGCATTTTTTGCATATGCTCGTGCATCTTCGGGAGTTGTACAAGGTACTTGAACTAGTAAAAGTGAAGCAAAACTACTTTCCCAATATCCAAGCTGAGATTCTATAGATTCACTTGGCCATAATTCCTTATCGTAAAACTCTAACTTGTTATTCTTAACCACCTTAAATTTGGCAGCTTGTGCACGGTCATTAAGGATATTAAAGATTTCATTCGGCATCTAAATATTTCCTACGTAGTGATATATCCCCCATAAACTGATCAGCCGAACTAGACTCTGAATCGACATATTCTGATTCAATGTCAGAAAGACTAAACATATAAATTCCACGAGGAGTCTGAGCCTCAGTAAATGTTCGCTCTTCTATAGGGTGCTCTTTAAAATTATGTCTATTATTTACAAGTCGTTTTTCTTTTACAGTCCCCCTACATTGTGCAAAAACTACTAAATTAGGAGGGGCCGTTAATTGCATTGACCATTCATACAATGAACTTTCTATGTCACGTACCATAACTTTTTCATTAGCTAAACCTAAAATATTACTAGGCCCATGCAAAGGATCTGCATATGCTATATGACCTTCAGTATCTGAATTAACTAACCATGAAGATGCTGAATGTGAAGCTATATAACTTAATGCATGAACAACTTGCATTAATGATTCACCATTTGAAGTTAGATCATCAATAGTGAATGACTCACCCCCCTTAACCCCATGTCTAGCACTATAAGTAAATTTTTGAATATCAGTTATATCTTGACTTTGAACCAGTTTTTGCAATTGATTCAATTCCTCTTGAGCAAACTGCACATAACCATTCAAAGGAGGATGACGATTAAATAACTCATCAAATTCCAATGCTACAGGAGGTAAATCCTCTATAACATCTTCACCAAACTTGTGAAAATTCCATATAGCTCCGATTTTGATACCATCATTCCAATTTATCGTAGCAGTAATAGCTCCATTACCACTTCTTCTTAACACTCTACTCTCAGGTTGAAATGTAATAGGGGTACATCTAGTTTTATAAGCCGAATCTGAAGAAGGAAAGATACCTGTGGCACTATATAATTTAGCCTTGCAATCGCTAAAAGTATCACTATTAGCAATTGCAACTGCAACTTTTGATCGATAGCGCTGCGCATAGTAAGCAGAAAGCGGTTCTATAATTTTATCAATACTTTTAAGATGTTGGGAATTAATAACTAAATTACGTCTCTTTTTTTTATCTTCACTTTGACTAACTATCATTCTTCGAATATGTGCCCGAGGATGTGTAATTGGTAATATAAAATCATTACCTAATGTTGGCCAAATAATCGCATCTTCAAAAGCTAAACGAAGAGTAAGTCTTCCACTCCCTAACTTGACGTCTTCAGGCTCATTCTCAACAATCAAATAACAATTCCAAACCTCTTTATCTGGATCAGTAATCCAGCACCAACCTGCATTAAATCGCTCATCTCTTCCTGGTATCCAATTAGAATCAGGACAGATAATCTCATCTAATTTGCTCCAATCATTAAGTTGCTGACCTGTTACCTCACCACATCCCAAAAAAAGTACTAAAGGATAAGAATATTCTTTTACTAAACAATTCAATTCATACCAATTATCTGGCTGAACTGACTTTGCACCTGATGTTATTATTACTGGATTAGATCCAAATTTTGAACATAAAATTGAATCGCCCGAAGAAAGAAAATCCTTTAGAAATAAAACTGCATCTGTCCCTTGAATTAAGGCCAGATTATATTTGGAGGCATTCCCAATAGACCGATTAAAATATTCAGTTTTTATCTCTAAAAGAGATTTTTCATCATTACTTGCTACTGTTGTACCGCAAGATTCTAAAATTTTTCTTAATTCATTTAATACATTTTGACCATCATTTTCCAGTTTAAAATATACAGATTTAACATCAGGATATTTATTAACCAAACTAGAAAGATTATCTTTTTTGTATATTCCAGTTTTTAAAGTATCAATTCGCTTCCACACCAAGTCACATAAATCCTTTTCATTTAATGACTTAAGTAATATATTTTCTTTGAGTGACACATATTTATTACGAACTTTTTTTGCACTTTTTTCAAAAAGGGCTCTTTCTTTTTCAAAGCGGGCCTTCCCTTTATCTTGTAAAAAACTTACTAATTCACCTTGAACTTTATCAGCAATAGCAACTATATACGAAAACTCTGCTCCAACTGGAGCGGCAATGGATGGATCAATTACAGCATGTAGAAAAAATTTACAAATTTCTTCAGCTACCATTTGTAGGGTTACAGCAGTAGAGCCATATCTTTTACATTGAACTAGGCCAACAGGGGCTGAATCCAAAAACAATATAACATCACGCCCTTTATCTGCCCCGCCGTTTAATCTACAAGTATCATCATACCAAGTTTCTGCGCCTGCATCTGCTTGGGCCCTAAAAACATCAGCAAGTAATAATTCAAAGTGATCATCTCCCATTCTTTCAAATGGTAACTGACCGCAATCAAATCCAAAGACTTCTGGTGAAGCAGATTTATCATCTCTGACTTTTTGATTTTGCTCTTCAGTAAAAAAAATCTGCATACTAGCCTCAAGCTCATCTTTCTAATTCAGTTTCAACTCAGTTATAAAGTTGGTTCTACTAATACTTTTCAGCTAATAGTACAAATTACTATCCCATGGATTCAAACTTTCATATTTATTATCATAATAATACATCATTATTTTCTTAAAAAATAAAAACACTTATCGACTTTAATCTAACTCCAATTAAAACTTAAAGGCAACTTAGTACCCCCAGTCAATCAGAATATTGTTTTATGTACTCCAAAAAAAAAGGAGCCGAAGCTCCCAATTATTAACGATTGGCCAACTTAGTCTCAATCCATTGATTGATTTCCCAAGCAGACCAACCCACACGACCAACAGTTAAATTTGTCTGTTTGGGAAATGTTGGATCATATTGCTTATGACGCTCATCCATAATGTTATAAATCGTTGCACGACTTAACCCTGTAATTCGCATAACCTCTTTCAAATTGATAATTTGATTCATCTGAAAAGTTTGACCTGTGAACGCATTCATGATGTTTACTCCTGATCATTGATGCGAGCGTGTATTCGCTCAGATCATAAGGCAGTCCAATAAAATTTTACCGAGTCCAATCTCGTCCACCCTTGTCTAATTCACAGCCTGTACATTCTGCTGTAAGCCTTTCTGAATATCCTGCACAAACCCATCCCCTTGATTGAATTTAGGCTTTGTCTTGGCTTTAGACTCAGACTGTACCTGTTCAGATTCAACAACCTCATCCGTATAAAACTCCTCCACCAAATCCAATCCTTCTTCAGCATTCAATTCAAACTTAGCATTACCATACCCCTGCCGTGCAGTTTGATCTAAAGCATATTGATTAAATCCAGAAGCTTTGCTTTGTTGATCAATGTCTTGTGCCATTTGAATGGCTTGTTGAAGGTTAACCCCATCTCTCAAAGTTAAATCCACATAATACACAGGCGTTCGATAGCTTTGTGTGGTTGATTTTCCCCTAAGTGTGAGTTGTAAAGGTAGGCAGGACAGCAAACCATTCGATGCAGCATGGTAATAACTAAGTCTTGCTGCCAAAGTCCGAATACTATTAAAACCTGTGGTTCTAAAGATGAATGTGCCGAGTTCATCCGACTCATCCAAATTGACATGCAAACGTCCATAAGGTTTACATTTACCTCCTTGTGCCAAAGGACAGAGATCAGGTGAAAGACATGGGTGTTGTTCAATCCCTTGATTGGTCATTCGCTGACATGTTTCACCATTACCTACACAGATCGGTCGTCCCGTTTGACGATCAAATAAACTGTACTCTGCGCGTAAATTCAGTTCAGGATCATTGAAGATCATCCGCACTGGTATGGTTCTAAGTTTTTGGTTTTGCGCTTTGGCTCGAAGTTGCTCATCCAATGGATGTTTAATCCAGCCTTCTTTGCCTTGAATTTGACTGGTAATGGTGAATTGGTCATCTTTTTCAGGTAGGCGTTTGCCATTCTTTTCGACCACTTTACCAATACTGATTCGCCCTAAAATAGGCGGTGTGATGACTAAACCTTTGATCATTGTGTTTTCCTCTGTCGTTTAAATGTGTTGCTTAGTTAAAAGAAAATTTGCATAAAAAAATCCCATACGCTGATGTATGGGATTTGAGTTGTTGGGGGTGCAATGTTTTGCTTAGGCTAATCGGTATAAATATTGAAACGCCGTGAACCTTGCTTGCTTTGAGGGAACTGATTCAGATATTCAGGATGCTGTTTCAGTAATGCCTTACTGTCTAAGCTGATCGAATCTTTAGCCTTTTTCCACGTCACCGAGCCATTGATGAATGTTGCACGTTCAGCCTGTTGTATCTTGGCTTGTAACTGGTGTTTGAGTAGATCGAATTGCTCCTGATGCTTTTCAATTTGGTTGCGTGCTTGAAGCAGTTGCTCAAACTGTTGATTGGCTTGCGTATCTTCAGTGAGGTCTATGGTGCTGAGTGGTACATGTTCAGGATAGAGGAGCTGTAAGGCTTTAGCTGCCGATTCACTGGCATCCGCTTCAGGTGGGGTATCCTTTTCTACACATTCCCAGAAGTAACGCTCTGCATCGATGATGTGTTGAATCACCGATTCTGAACGAGTTACTTTAAAGATACGGGTTTCATGCCCACAAATGAGGACGCAAATATGGGCTGCTTGTTTGCCTGTCACCGCCAATTGATGCTGTACCTGACACAACACGTATAAAGGCACACCATCACGCCATAGTTTGGCGCCATATTCCCCTGCGGTTTTACACTCCAAGATTTGCACATCGGCATCACCCACCACCGAATAATCCAAGTTAGCTAACATGAAATATTTATCAGGTTCAGGGTGTTGTAATACGGCATTGACTCGACGAACTTTATAGTTGGTGTGCATGCTGTAGTATTCAGCCACTAAAGGTTCAAGCTGTTTACCCCAGTACAAGGGTGCATGTCCCTCGCTTTCATCTTCGATGTTTTGTTGAATCCGCCCTGTTTTAATCATCCACAGTTCCAGCATCGACATATAGGGATTCAGCCCACAAGCAGCAGCGCAATCACTACTACCGATGCCTTGCCGACGTACTTCTAACCACTCGGCTTGGCTAAGTTTCTTGGTATCCACAAAGCGTTTGGCGGTAAAAAGTTTAGGACGATTGGCATGGATATTAACGATTGGATTCGGTGTTACATTGAGAGGCGTGTTTAGTGCTGTATTCATAATGATTTCCTATTTTGTAAATTTCGGGCATAAAAAAGCCACATCCGAAGATGTGGCTGTGAGTTATCTAAGATGTATTGGTTAATTGATTTGTTGGGTTAGTTGGGCTTAAGTGTTTGAGCTCAGGCAATCATGCGTAAAGCCTGTTCTAAGCCACGTTGCTTTAAGCCTGCTCCTGCACCAAACCAAGCTGAATCGAGTCGATGATCCTGACTCATGGCTCGACGTTCATGGTCAGCAAATTCGGTGATACTGCATAGCAGCCCATACGCGGTGTCTTTGGCTGAACTTAGTTCTGCCCCACGTCCATGCCCGTTAAACATGGTCATGACTTTAGACATTGCTCGTCCATTGGGTTCGGCTTTTGTGGTCTCAGCTGTTGAGTTTGCATGTGTTGCAACATTGCGATAAAACTGAATAATGCTGTCATCCTGTTCAGCAATACTCAGACTGGTATTGTTAAACACGGCATCAAAGTAGGCTGCTGCTTCCTGTTGAGTGACTTTTCGTTGACTGAGTTGTTTCATTTCATACATGTGCTCTTCCCATGCACGCACTGAAATACCCAATTGCTGTTTAATTTTCTCTGCATCAAACTTGGTGCTGTGTGGCACTTTAACCACGCCTGCACTTGAACTTTGTCCTTTCAGGGCGATGGCTAGGGTGTTATTACACACCACTCGAATACAGGTGAATTGCGCTGTAGTCGCTAGAGTGCCATCACAAGCAGTTGCTAAGAGAATATAGCCATTGCTGACATCTTTACCCTTTAAGGCTGATGTTTGTCCTGTACGTGCCAATGCCCAGAACTTCTTGCCACCTTTGAGTACCCCTGCGGTTTCCAGTTCAAAGCCCGATTGTTCAGTCAGATCTTTGTAAAAGTGTAGAATCTCTTTGGGTTGCACTTCCTGATAGCGCTGGCTAACCACAGAAAGTGGTGCATGAGTATCGGAACGGTATAACACTCGTTGTTCTTCATAGGGCATGATGATGCTTTGTCCTCGTTCATTCTGCGCCATGTAGCTAACATTGGAAGATTCAATGCGCCAGTCCATGCCTGCCTGTTGTGCCCAGACTTCAATCGGTTGGTTTTGCGTGAGTTGGTTGCCTAAACCATGCCAAGGGGTTTCACCTACATACGCCATTTGTTCGATTTGATGTGCCATGAGTTTTGTCCTTATAAACAAAAAGGCTGCTGAACCCCATCCCTTGATTGGAATGAAGTCCAGCAGCCTGATTTAGATGGGTCTTGTGAATGTGCTTATTAAATCCTGTGTAATAGGCTCAATGAACACATTCAGTCTATTGATTCATCTTTATGTTATATAAGTGAAATTTCTTTCAATCCGCTCAAAAGCTTCAACAACTCAACAGTATAGTGAGTGGTGCATATGTAGAATAAATACAGCCCTCAGCCTACTGCGGTGACATCACAATTTCACGTCCATCCTTGAGTACTGCAACCACCTCTCTAACATTCCGTGGATCACAATTTAAGAAGAAACGCATGGATTTGCCGTACAGAATTGGATTGGCACCATCACGATAATCTGCTTTACAGTTACCCCGATTCACCACCACTCGATCCAGTGTAATGCTGTCGGACAATGAGATTAAATGGAGGTAGGCTGTTTCAACCTCATGCTTTCCACCAAAGACCTGATTCTTGATTTCAATACGATATTGCATTGAAGCATCGCCTTGGTCGGATGGTGATTGTTGTGCGTCCTTCTCCGCTTCCTGTCTATTTAGTGTTTCCCATTCATCCCAGCCCTTAGCAATAAATTCGCGGATCTCTTCAACGGGTGTCACTTCCAAATTACTCAAATAATAGCCTGCGGTGGCTGCCGTTTCTTCACTTGGCGATTTTTCTAAGGACTCCAAGTCCTGTAGTTCTTTCTCAGTCAACTTGTCTGTTTGAGCCTTTGTTTTGACTTGCTCAGTTTGAACTGCGCTATTCTGTGCTTGTACTGCTTCTGGTTGCTTTTCACAACCGACCGTCAACATAGCTATGGTTGCCAACATCATGATCTTTTTCATCTTTCCCCCCTCTCCCCTCTATGCTTAGGCATTCACATCAAGGTGCTGGTCTATCCATGCACTGTTGGTAGTATTTATCTTTAAAGACTTGTTTGGTTTTTTCGAATGTCGCTGTACCACCTCGACTATATTCAAAGGCATCATGAATGATGGGTCTAAGTTGTTCTCTCAGCTCATCGTTATCGCCTGCAAGCATATACGTCGCTTCGGCAAAACCACCGTAGGTCAAGCGCGCCTGCATCACAGTTTCAGCCACATTGGCTTCTTCCTGACAAGCTTTCTCTTGTTTGGAGGTACAACCTGCAAGCAAAGCAACAGCAATAATCAGAAATATTTTTTTGTTTTGCATATTCCTATCCTCTGCATTTGCCCACGGTATAGCCTCTAGCAAAGTCCAGACGACGTCTGTCTTCATCATTGGTGATTGGTACAGTAAAGAATGGCTTGCCGTATTGTTCACGAATACTGTCATAGCGACAGGCACAAGCTTCTTCACTTTCCACTGCGGTTTTAATGGCAGCGTTTGGATACATGCATTGTTCGATATAGGCTTTACGGTCTTTGCTATCCGTAGATGAACAAGCAGATAAAACAGGTAAAAGGAATACAGCAAGCATGCTGAATGTTAGAATTTTCATAAAGCTCCCCTCTAATATTGTTCTGTATTGAAATCAAAATTTAAGACACAACGACGAACGCTCCCGAGTCAGGAAGATGTGCGAATTTGAATAAAATGAGACGAATAAATCCCTTCAACTGCTTGGTAAAAAGTCAGTTGCTTGAAATAGAATTCAGTACAGCAAGGGGATGTTTTGAATGACCATGATGGACTCCTATATGCATAAGAAGTTCTACCGAATCACTGTCAATTGATTATGGTGGCAGAACGAAAAGGGGTTGACAGACTGGGCATATAGAACCAGCACGCGCGAACGCGTCCCCCTCCCGTTCTACCGCAAAGGGGGACGAGAAGGTTTCGCACAAGACTTATACTCAGGAAGAATATAAGTACCTGATACGCTATACGCTTGGTCTGTCAAAACCAACTGACAATGTAGGTCAGCATGCTAAGAATAATGGTGAGGTGGATTTAAGTCAATTCAGATGTTTAGAAATAGGGCTTGTTTTATATTTCAATATATCTATTGGTTAATTAGAAAACGGGGGAAATATAATAAACCATCAGAAAAGTCAATTAGCTAACACTAAGCAAGTTCCTCAAATCTTCAAAAATAACTCCATATACCATGTCATGCCAACTTTACGGAAATTTCTTAATCAAATTGTCATTTTAGCCACTTAAAGAATTGTAGAGTTACTTAATACAAATTATATTTATACGTAGCTAATTTATTTAAGGAATAGAATATGTTTTCTTGGAAAAATATAAAAGATACATTCAATGATAAAGTCAAGAATTCAGAATCAACAAAAGATAAAACTTTAGGCTTAGCAGAAGTAATTGGAAAAACAGTTGTAGCTGGAGCAACAAAATTAGCCCAAGAAGCCCCATCACTTCTTCTTAATTTAGCTGAGGCTAATAATGATCAAATTAAAAAAAATGCAAAAGAAGTAATAAATGATCCAAATGAAACAATAGAAAATAAGCAGAAAGCAAAAAGTTATCTAAATAACATAGAAAATATACAATCGGACATAAATGAAAGGAAACAAGGTTTAGATAATTATAGAAAAAGTTTTAATTATGCTGATAGGCAAACAAAAGAGCAGAATAAGGAAGAAAATAAAGAATCTATTGAAAATAAAATTTCATCTTTAGAAGCCGTAAAGAAAACAGTTACTAAACGTATGAAAAACTTACGAAGAGATAAATTCGAGCTTAATCAATCTATTAAAAATTTTAAAAATATTGATGAAGAAAACTTAATTATTCAAAAAATT
Organism: Acinetobacter sp. WC-743; assembly: GCF_000335555.1. Taxonomy (NCBI): domain Bacteria; kingdom Pseudomonadati; phylum Pseudomonadota; class Gammaproteobacteria; order Moraxellales; family Moraxellaceae; genus Acinetobacter; species Acinetobacter sp. WC-743. Next base: position 107,392 of record NZ_AMFQ01000085.1, read on the forward strand.
TCAGATATTGATACTAATTATAAAAATTACGAAAAAGAGTTATACAATTTAAACAAAAATTTAGAAAAAATAAAAAAAAGAATGATCAATAAGTAATCTTCTATATTTTAAGTATGTAAAAAACTAAAGATTGGTTAAAACAAAAAGGCTCTTTAGAGCCTTTCACATAATCAGTATTAGTAAAAATTACTGTGGATTTGCAGAAATAATTTTTATTGATTTGCCTCTTTGCTTTGCTTCAAGCAGAGCTTTAGCTTCTTGCGCTGAACTCGCTTGAATAGGTGTGCTGATAACAGAAGATGGTGCTTTTGAATCAACCCATTTTACAATATACGCTGTTTTTGACATTTCGCTCCCCCTCTTAAAATTTTTAATGATATTATTTGCTAAGTGTAGATACATTGACATTATACCTATATTTTTTTATTTTTATCTATATATTTTAATATCTTATATTAATTTAAAAACAAAACATTTGATATTTCAAACAGTAACCCCAAATAAAGCATCTAAATTTTTCAGAATATTTAATTTCTGACTGTCTCAAAATTTTGCTTGATTCTAAATTAAGTTCTTTATTACACACTATCCAGCCATTCTAAGCGAGACTTTGCCATTTGGAAAGTTGCCATAAATCGCTTTAGTATCATGTTTGAAAAACGTGTAATTAAGTATTTTAATACTCTATTTACTCATAATTTTTTACACCCTCTTAAAAATAAATAAAAAATAAGCATCAATGATTAATACAGGCATTTAGCAGATACATACAGCCTTTTTCATCAATTGCTCAATACAACTGAACCAATCAAGAATGAGTTCCTAAAATTAAATTAAAATGCTTTTTAATATTATTAAGTTTTCTCAGATGCTACCTTTTTAATAAACTTCATATGATTTTTCACCTGTCGCATTATTTTCTTTTCCCCCATAACATCAGAAGCTAATTTCACGTAACTAATAAATGTTTTTTTATTAGAAACGTGGCTATATTTTTGGTAAATATCTCTTAAGTAAGGCGTTGATTTTTTTTCATTTTTAGATGCACGATATTTTACAGTATTAAGCTTTGATTTAAGTTTTCTATAGTATCTAGCAATACTGCTATGCCGAATGACTGTTCTTTTTCCATTAAAATTAAAGCCTAAATATTGCAACTCAAAGTTCTTTTCAGGATGAAGTAGATTTGTATAATCTAACCCTTCTTTGGCTACATAAAATTGAATAGCCTCAGTTTTACCTTCATTGATTTTTAAACTATTTCCAGCAGTTCTAACTAAAATTTCCTTAATAGTTGTAACAATATCTCGATAACAATTTTGACCTGGTAATATAACTAAGACATCATCACAATATCTTACATAATAGCCTTTCTTAGAAGCAGTATATTCAAATATTTCTTGATCAAAATCTATCATATATATATTAGATAGTAGAGCCGAAATAGGGGTTCCTTGTGGGATTCCAACCATTTTTTTATTATCTCTATTCGGATTTTTTTTAATAATCCATTCACCATTACTATCCTTATTACTCCGGATCTGCTTAAAACTAAAGAAAGAATCATCAGGGGTTAGCCCCTTTTTATAAAGGATAGAACTCCTTATTTCTCGAAACTCCTGAAGAGTCCAACCTAATTCACGAATTACTGAATCTTTATCAAAAAATGAATATTTCGTTAAAGAGTTAAGAACTTTTTCTTGATCTGGCCTAAATTTAGTTTGTCCTAATATTTTTAATGTATTTTGATATAAGATAGTGTGATCCAAAGTATCAAAGAAACTTGTTAGATCCATACATATGACAGTACACTCTCCTATTTCTTTGATTTTATTAAAAACCGTGTGAGCGAAATCAATATTATTTTTTTCTAGTGATCGGTATGCAATTGGAGAGTGATAGAAACTTTTATCACTAAGGTACTCCTCATATTGTTTATTAAACATGTAAGAATAATAAGTATAAATATATGCATCCCTATTAGAGGCATATCTAATAGGTCGATCTTTATTTTTTCTTTTTTTAACTACATTTCCTGGTTTATTCTCTTCTAGGTAGGTTCTTCTAATTGATAAGTTAAACCCAAGCATTGGAAGGAACCAATGTTTTTCAACATTCTCAGGATTAGAAACTAATTTAAATGCCTCTTTAGGCCCAAGAGCATAATCAAAATGTAATAAACTCTTTGGCTTTTTAACATTATTAACTACTTTTTCATGCTTCTTTGAATATATTTCGTCGTAATAATCTTCATATTTCATATAGTAAACCCCAGATAGCAAATATCTCGCGCCGATAAAAATCCATCTGGGGGAACGACTTAATCTAAGTTAAAACCAAAACGCATATAACAACTTAGTATAAACTCAAGGAGTACCTAATGATACCTAACAATAAAGTTAAACAGCTAAACCAACAACTTCTCACGAAGATTTACATTGTGCTGCAAGTACTTGATAAAGTACTTGACATCTTAAACATCCAACTCTCCGCAACGTCAGTTCGAAGGCCATCAAATTTTATGTGAATTTTCTTTAAAATACAATATTGATGCAAAAAATAAAGCCTCAAAACTTAGTTTAAAAAAGGACTACTTAGGCTAAAGACAAACTCCTGCTTTTCTTAGCATATAAATCTTTCATATAAAAAATAAAATACTAACTAAATTAGAGAGTCTAGATTTTACCTGTAGGAATTGAGCCAGTAGTGGCTCAATTCCTTATGATACCGACACAGCATTTTTAGCTAAAAATGTATAAGTCTGATATGTGCTGAATTAGCAGGAGACTTTCACTTGGGATATGCTAGGCAGCTAACCGATAAAAGTTCTCTGCTATTTGATTTGGCGTTTTAAAATCCAAACTCTTTTGAATTCTTCGCTGATTATAAAATAACACAATGTATTCTGTAATATCTGCTTTAGCTTCATCTCTGGTTTTATAGTTGCAATGATGCACTAATTCATTCTTGAGTATGCCCCAGAAACTTTCAATCGGTGCATTATCGTAACAGTCCCCACGTTTGCTCATTGAACCTTGAAAATCACATTTTTCCAGTATCTTTCGATATTCATGGCTGCAATATTGGCTGCCTCTGTCCGAATGAATAATTAAGCCTTTCGTTGGTTTTTGATTACGAATCGCCATAGTCAGTGCATTGCAAACAAGTTGTGCGGTCATACGCTCATTTAAGCTATAGCCAACCACTTGTTTCGTGTACAGGTCTTTTACTGCTGCCAAGTATAACCAACCTTCAGCAGTCCAAATGTATGTAATATCGCTTGACCATGCAAGATTGGGCTTAGTCATTGAAAACTGTTGCTCTAGTAAATTTGCGTAGATCGCTCGATTATGATCACTCTTCGTAGTTCTTTTGAAACGCTTATGACGCTTACAATACAGCTGGTTGAGCTTTTTTATTTGACGTACAGCATACGTACTGATTTTGATACCTTGCGCTTGTAAATGCTTAGTTAATCGAATATAGCCATAGCTTTGTTTAGTTTCCTCATGAGCTATTTTGACCAAAATTGTCTGTTGATTTCGCTGAACCAATCTTTTATTCATGCCTCGTTTTAGCCAATCATAAAATCGTGACACTGAAACGTGAAGTAATCTAGCCATAAAGCTAATCGGGAATAAATATCTTTGCTGTTTCATATAGGCGTACCTTACTGACTTTCTTTCGCAAAGTACGCTGCTGCCTTTTTTAGAAATTCACGTTCCATTTCAGCTGTTTTGAGCTGTTGTTTGAGCTTTTTATTTTCTTCGAGTAAGGCATTTAGATCAGGTGAATATTGTTTAGTGCCTGCTAAGGTGCCAGTCTTTGCTTTATTATTCCAATTTGAAAGAGTTTGCATTGAAATGCCAAGTTGTCTGGCTGTTTCCGATACATTGCCTTGATTGGCTTCAATCAATTTTATTGCTTCAACTTTAAATTCTGCGGTGTAAGTCTTCTGTTTCTTGCTCATGGTAAACTCCTGATGAGTGTCTATAGTTTACCAAGTTAAAACCTCCTGTTTTCTCAGCACACATCAG